>NZ_JCBCBS010000230.1:0-8752 GCF_059864205.1 Pelovirga sp. | reverse complement strand
CGTGTAACAGGGGTCGAAGATGCGTGATCGGATCGCCTCCGGGATGCCGGGACCGTTGTCGGCAACAGCCATCAGGATCCGGTTGCCGGACAGCCTGGTCTTAATGCAAATCCGTCCTTTCGAACCGATCGCCTGAATCGCATTCATTGACAGATTGAGCACCACCTGCTCAAGCTCCTGAACATCAGCCATGAGCGCTGGCAGGGGAGCAAGATCCGTTGTCAGTTCAATTTTTCGTTTGCTTAATTCCGTTTCCAGCAGTGGTCTGGTTTCCCTGATAATGTCATTGAGTTGGCAGGATTCCAGGGTTTTCTTGACGCGGTTGGACTGGCGCGCAAAGCGCAGCAAGCCCTGAATGATGGAGCTGCTTTTTTTTGCCTGCTCGGCAATGATGGAGGCCTGTTCCTTTTGGGTAGCCGTCAGGGTTTTGTCCTTGAGGAGCAGGCGCGCATAACCCAAGACACTGCCAAGGGGCGTATTCAATTCGTGGGCGACGCCGGCCGACAGTTGACCGATGGCCGCCAGTTTTTCTGCATGGTGATACAGTTCAGTCCTTTTTTTCTGCTCGGTGTTGTCGCTGAATGTTAACACTTTACCGATGGGATTTCCGTCGCAATCCTGAAGTTGCCCCATATTGACGGAAAGGATGCGCTCTTCTGCGTTGTTCGCCTGATAGGTTAACTCCACTCCCTGCAGGTTTCCGGCTGTATTTTTAAGGGCTGGTTTCAGCTCCGGGAAAAGGGTTGTTAACGGTTGATCTTTCATGTCGGTAAGTAACCAGTGAGTCATTTCTTCGGCGGCGCGATTCCAGGAAATGACGCGGTCCTCTTTGTCCAGTACCATTAACCCCTCGGATAAGCTTTCGATGATGGTGGCCAGCTTCATTTTTTCGGAAAGGCAATACTCTTTCATCTCCTTTTCGGCGGTTTCGGCTACTTTTTTTTCCGTTATTTCCATGGAGACTTCGATAACTTTTTCTACCGTGCCATCCTCAGCAATGGAAAAAGGGGTTGAAATGATCTGAAAACAGCGGCCTTTTTTCCAGATTTCACGCACTAGGGTTGACTTGCCGGTGGCAAAGGATTCACGTGCCGGGCATTCGCAGACGGGGGAACAACGATCGGAGTACACCTCGTAGCAGAACTGGCCGACGATATTTGTCATGTTGGGGTCTACCAGTAATTCACGCTGCTTTTGGTTGTAACGCTCGATCACGTAATCGCGATCGATGATCGAAATCCCGACCCCGGTCGCATTAAATATGGCCTCAAGTTCATTTTTCGCGTGGGTCAGTTCATCAATCGTATTGTTCAGTGTGCCGATAATCTGTCTGAAGGAATTGGCGACAATGCCGATCGGATCGAGCTCAATCAGGGCGCGGTCATCCAGTTCTTCCGGGCGCAGGGGGGCGGTTCCCATGACTTCCAACAGCTGGTTGGTTTTTTCCCTGATGTAGCGGATGTAATCCTGATTGCTGCAAGGGCTTTCGGTGTCCCCTTGTGCGGTGGCAAAGAGCGGGAAATCAGTTCGGTTCATGCGGTTTTCCTATGGAGATTTCGTAATGGTGATCGGTTTTTTTGACATCGACCAGATAGCCCATTTTGCGTGCCGACTCAGGAACGGTGCGGGTGCTGTCGCGATGGTCCGTGCGTACCAGTAGACGGGTTTTACCGGAGCGCAAACTCTGCTCGTGCTGGTTGAGTGCTTTAAGCACAACCAGCAAGCAAGCCGGACACACTTGACCGAGAATATTGAGGTCAATAGTTTCGACGATCTCTCTTGTTTCCATAAGTTGTTACCTCAACAGCAAGCGGGAAAGAACAACAGTGCCAAGACCAATTCCCACGATCATGCCGCCGGCAAATAAAAAGGACTGTGTCGACAACAGGGGGAGCCCTCCGAGCAGGTGTTTAATATTGCAGCCATGGGCTATTCTCGCACCGAGGGCCAACAGGATGCCACCGAAAAAAACCATGAGGCCTTGACGTGCCGGTGGCAGGCGACTGATACGGAACTCACGCAACCACAAGGCGGTGAAAAATGCCCCCAGCAGGATACCGGTTAAGAGCGCGCCTTCAGTGTAGGCGAACAGATCCCAATGTGGCCCTCCGCCCCCGCTCAGCGCAACATCGTTGATGGTGATCATCAGGGACGGTCGGTTGTAGTAGGTGAGTTGTACCGCGTGAGAGGGGGCAAAAAGGCTCATCAGCCAGGCCCCGATTTTGGCGTAGGTGGTTGAAATTCCAAGGGGCAGGCTGCTGATAGAATAAACCGTCGCATTGAGAACGGCAAGGCCGATGGCCGCGTAGCGTGGCTGCAGATAACCGGCGACCGGCAGGTCCAGCGACCACCGTTGCGCGCGTCTACCGATCGTAATCAGCAGTGTCAGGCTACACAGCAACAGGACGATCAACAACGGCTGATTCCAGGCCCACAGCCGTGTTTGCCAGTCGATAGTCAGGAGCTGTTCGAGTTGCTGTAACCAGGGGAACAATTCGGCATAGAGGATGCTGCCGCAGATAATGCCAAGGCCCGCCAGAAGGTAGGAGAGATTGCCACCGCCCATTTTATACAGGGTGCTGAAAACACAGCCACCGGCCAGGACCATACCGATACCAAACAGCAGCCCTCCCGCCACCCCCAGCAGGGACACCCGGCCAAAACCGATCAGTTCATCGATTCGCAACGGTTCGGCAAGTTGCACCAGAGCGAAAAGCACAGCGCTAAGGAGAATCGCCAGGGCAAGATGCCATAATCTGGACGTGTCTTTGAACAGAAAAATATCACGCAGAATGCCTGCAATGCAGAAGTCGCTGCGGTAGAGAACCGTCCCGAGAATGATCCCGACGACGAAATACAGCAGAAAATAGAGCCAGGGTTGCATCATGAAACCTCAAAATGCGTGCAATGTCATGAAATGGTTGATTTCCAGCAAAGGCATCTGCTAGATTGCGCGCCATGTTTCGAATGGCAATTCTTATTATCAGCATACTCTGGGCTTCACTGCTGTTGATTTCCTGGGGCGGGGCGACTCCTGCGCCAGATGCATCGACAGTGGTCATTACCACCAACAATCCGGCCTGAGGTTTCATCCTTCAGGCACGGGACTGCGTCTTTGTTTTTTACACATCGCAGGTACGGGATATTGTACCTGGGTAATGACTCCCCTGGCGGGTTTTCCGCCGTTCAAGCTCCGCCCCAATCGCATTGAGAACTTCCCACTTATTGAGTGACCACAGTGGCGCCAGCAGCAGCTCGCGTGGGCCATCGCCGGTTAAGCGCTGAATCAGGGTGTGGGGCGGCAGACATTCAAGCACATCGACAACCAGTTGCACATAGTCGTCCATTCCCAAGGTTTTAACTTCTCCAGCAAGAAAGCTGTCGCCCAGTGGCGTACCCTGCAGCACGTGGAGCAGATGGAGTTTGATGCCATCGACTCCAAGCCTCGCCATTTCACGCGCGGTATGAAGAATATCGTCACGACTTTCCCCCGGCAGACCGATGATCAGATGCACACAAACGCGCAGGCCGCGCTCCTTGGCGCGCTGATAAGCGTCGAGGAAACAAGCATAGTCGTGGCCACGACGCAGATAGTTGAGGGTGCGGTCATGGCAACTCTGTAATCCGATCTCCAACCAGAAATAGGTGCGCCGGTGATATTCTGCCAGCAGATCGAGCACTGCATCGTCGACGCAGTCAGGGCGAGTGCCGACCGCCAGGCCGACCACGTTGTTAACCGCCAGGGCCTGATCGTAGCAGTGGCGCAGCTGTGCCGGCGGCGCAAAGGTGTTGGAATAGGGTTGAAAATAGGCAATAAACCACTTGGCCCGGTATTTGCGCCGCATCAGTTCTTGCGCCTGCTCGAGTTGCTGCGCAATGCCGACCTGGCGGGCAATGCCGACCGCTGCTGAGCCGGAGCTGTCACAAAAAACGCAACCGTGACCGGCGCGGCCGTTGCTGCGGTTGGGGCAGCCGAAACCGGCATCCACGGAAATCTTGTGGACCCGGCCGCCGAAGCGGTGCTTAAGATAGGTTGAATAGAGGAGTATTGTCTCTTTACGCATGGCCCAACTATGCCAGCCTCGTCATGCCAGGGCAAGGCGTTAATGGGCGAATAAGGGCAGAATAAATATGTGGGGATTAAGTGACATCCCGGCGAAAAAATTGTTACACTGTCGAGCGGCAACCGGTCTCTGATCCGTTGTGCAAGGTTGTCTTCGCGCTACCCACTAACCTGTCGTGGCTTTAATGGACTGATTCTTTGTTGTGCGCCTGAATCTTCTCACCGCTTCATGCGTCAACCCCTGGTTGTAAAAGGACTGACATGGCTGCCCTCAGCGCTTCCACTACTTCACCTTCACCACTGAACGTCTGTATCCTCTGGCATATGCATCAGCCCGACTACCGTGATCCGGTTGGTGGTCAGACCCTGCTCCCCTGGACCTGGCTGCACGGTTTAAAAGATTACGGTGAAATGCTCGAAACCGTAGCCCAAACCAGGGCAAAAGTGACGGTCAATCTGGTTCCCTCCCTGCTTGAACAGCTCGAACGCTATGCCAGCGGCAGAGATCATGACCGTTGGCTCGAATTGATCGCCCGCCCAGCCGAACAATTGACAGCGCCAGAGCGGCAATTTATTGTCGAACAGTTCTTTTCCGTCAATATTGAGACCCAGATTTTGCCCAACCGCCGCTATCACCAGCTCTATCTGCAGCGTGGTCCCCTCGAGCCGCGGGCCGAGAGTTTCAGTCATCAGGACATCCTCGATCTGCAGGTCTGCTTTCTGCTCGCCTGGACCGGTTATCATCTGCGCCAACGTTCATCCCTGGTCAGCGCATTGCTTGAGCGTGGTGGGCTTTATCATGAACAACAAAAACAGCAGTTGCTGATGGTGTGCCATGAGGAGATTGCCCGCATCATTGATTTCCACCGCGAACTGGAAGCTGAAGGGTTGATCGAGATTACCGTTACCCCCTACGCCCATCCGATTCTGCCCCTGTTGTGTAATCTGCAGAGCGCCTGGGAGCCCTCGCCCGGACTGCCGTTACCCGCCGCTGATTTCCGCCACCCGGAAGATGCACGTTTGCAGGTGCGTGAAGGGTTACGCACGGCGGAACGTTTTTTCGGCAAGCGCCGCCGGGGCATGTGGCCGGCGGAAGGGGGGGTGAGCCACGACGCGGCGCTACTGATGCAGGAAGAGGGGGCCCTGTGGGCGGCGACCGATGAAGACATCCTGGCGCGCAGTCTTGAGGGTGGTCTGCGTGATCGCAGCCGTCTGTACCGTTTCTATGAGTATGAGGGGCTGCCCCTGATCTTCCGCGATCGTGAACTGTCCGACCGCATCGGGTTTCTTTACGCTACCTGGAAGGCAGCAGAAGCAGTAGCCGACATTCGCCAGCGTCTGCGCCAGATTGCCCGTATGGCACCGGGGGGGACAGTGGCGATTATCCTCGATGGCGAAAATTGCTGGGAGCGCTACGCTGACAACGGTTATCCGTTTCTGCGCGATTTTTATCAGATGCTCGACCAGGACGATCAGTTTACCATGGCCACCATTGCTGAGGCGTTGGAGCAATCTACCCCGGAACCCTTGACCCGGCTGGCAGCCGGGTCCTGGATCCGCTCAGATTTTACCACCTGGATTGGTCACCCGGAGGATAATGTTGCCTGGCAGCTGCTCTATCAGGCGCGCCGCGATTGTATCGCCAGCGAGGTGACTGACGCGCTGGCTAATCCGCAGGAGCCGTTAAGTGACCTGGTGCAGGAACTGCTGCGGGCTGAAGGCAGTGATTGGTTCTGGTGGTTCGGGGATGAACACTCGAGTTTGCAGGCCGATATTTTTGATCGTCTGTTTCGTTTGCACCTGGAAGGGATGTATCACCTTAAAGGATTGCCGGTGCCGGCGCCCCTGCAACAGCGCATCAAGCCCGGGGTGCGCATCATAGCCGCCGGCTATGAACCTTCTGCCTGCTTTACCCCGACCATTGACGGGCGCATCGGTGATTATTTCGAGTGGCTGGCGACCGGTTGTATCGATCTCGCCGTAGGTGGTGCCATGTACAGTGGTCGCGAAGGGCTGAAGCATCTTTACTATGGTTACGATACCGATCATCTCTATTTTCGCATCGATCAGCCCGATCTGCTCAGACGCTTGTGCGGTAAAGACGGTTACTTTGAATTGCGCCTGAACGGCAGCGGTATTTTTCATGTGTGTTTCAGTTTTAGCGACAACAAGGTCAAGGTGCTGATCGACGGCAAACAGGTTCCCGGCGGTCGCGGGGCCTGCGACACGATTCTCGAATTGGCGGTGCCGGTTGAGTTGCTGCAACTGGAACAGGGGAAAAGTATTTGCGTCAGTTGTCATGTGATGCGGCAACAACGGGAGAATGGTCGCTGGCCCACGGAAGGGGATGCCGTCCTGTGCTACCGTGGCAGTGCCCTTGATGAAGAAAACTGGTCGGTTTAACAGACTGAAAGGATAAATATCTTGTCTGAGTTGCGTTGGGATCCATTGAAAAACAGCTGGGTGATCATGACCCTTGGGCATAGTCGGCGTCCGCAGGAGTTTCTTCAGAAGCGTCAGGAAGATTGTGCAGCCGGCGGTTTTGATTACCAGCGTTTGCAGATGCAGGATAGCAACTGCCCGCTGTGCAGCGGCAACGAGGGGCGGACGCCACCGGAGATCCTCGCCTGTCGTCCCCAGGGCAGCGCACCTAATGCGCCGGGTTGGCAGGTACGGGTAATCCCCAATAAATTCCCGGTCTTGCGTGTTGAAGGGGAGATTGAGAACCGGGCGGAAGGGCTCTATGACCGGATGAGCGGTATCGGCGCCCACGAACTGATTATCGAAACCCCGGATCACAGTAAGTCCCTTGCTGATATGAGTGAAGCCCATATCGCCGAGGTGCTGAAAGTCTATCGCTCGCGGATGCTCGATCTGCGTCGGGATAGCCGTTTACGCTACATCTTTATCTTCAAAAATCATGGGGTTGGAACCTCCGCGAGAATTTCTCATGCCCATTCCCAGTTGATGGCGGTGCCCTTGGTGCCGCCGCTTATTTCCAACGAGCTGGAATACTGTCGCCGACACTTTCAACACAAAGAACGCTGCCTGATCTGTGACCTGATCCATCAGGAACAGCAGAATAAATCCCGGATAGTGCGCGATGACGGTAACTTTCTGGTCTATGCTCCCTATGCTTCGCGCTTTCCTTTCGAGTTGATGATTGCTCCTTTGGCCCATCATCATGACTTCACCCAGCAGAGTGACCAGCAATTGCGATTTCTGGCCAGGACCTTGCGCGACATCCTGCGGCGCTTGCGCTCAGCCTTGAGAGATCCGGCCTATTCCCTGATATTGCATAGTGCGCCACCGCGCCATCCACGCATGGGGCGTCCCGACTATTGGGAATCCCTGCCTTTTGATTATCACTGGCACATTGAACTGGCCCCCAAACTGACGCGTTTGACCGGTTTTGAGTGGGGTTCCGGCTTCCATATCAACCCAACCCCACCGGAAGAAGCTGCGGAGTTTCTTCGCAGTGCCGAACCGGAGGTATAACAGATGTCTATTCAGGGGACCTTTTGTCAGCGCCATTATCCACTTGATCTTCACTGCAGCCGTAAAGTCTGGGATGCCATCAATCTGACCAGTTACTTCCGCCACGACCAGCTGCCGGGGCGCACCTTTATGCGTCACCTCCTCGCTGATCACCTGCGCGCTCAGTCTGCGCAGGGCATCACTGCCGCTGAACTGGAGCTATTGGCAACTCTGAATCAGATCCTGCGCGAAGTCGCCACTGATTTTCTGCGCCGTCGTGGCTGTCACCTGACTAAAAATGCTATGGAGATTGGCGACAGTCGCCTGCCCCTGCCGGGACTGAAGACCAGTTTTGCCTCCTTTCTCGGTTTTTTCCCGGCGTTGCCTCTGCAATTAGAGCCGCTCGATCCAGCTACCTATGTAGAACAACTGGGTGACCGTGGTGAGTGGCTGGATCTGTTGCTGGAGTTGGTGCTGCTTTATGTTCAGAGTCACAATCCGGCCTTAATCGGCGCACGTTCCCTGTTTGCCGAAGAGGAACTGCAGCTGCGCCGCATCAGCGCCTACGAGCAGCAGTTGATCTTGCTTGATCAGGCCCTGCCGGTCCTTGCTGATGGCTACGCCGCCCAGCCGCAGACCTTGCTGGCGCGCTTGCTCGAACCCTTGCGTAAAGGCAAGGACCTCTATGCTCAGGTGCAGTTGCTGCGCGATCTCTGGGCTGATCTGTTGCCGGCGGAACTGTTGGCGCGGATTGGTATGGCGATCCAGCAGTTTGAGGTTGAAGGGCACAAGCCCGGGTTTCCCGGACCGCCGGATACCACGCCGCTTGATCCGGCCACCTTTGGCGACCATGAATACGCCGGTTTTACCGCCGACCTGGCCTGGATGCCGCGGGCAGTGTTGCTCGCCAAATCCACCTACGTTTGGCTCGAGCAACTGTCACGGCGTTATCAGCGACCGATTTATACCCTCGATCTGATTCCTGATGAGGAACTCGACGCACTGGTCAATGATGGCTTTACCAGTCTCTGGTTGATCGGCATCTGGAAACGTTCCCAGGCTTCCCTGAAGGTAAAAAATCTCTGCGGCCAACAGGATGTTGCCGCTTCGGCTTATGCCATTGATGATTATGTTATCGATGATAAGCTCGGTGGCGAGCCGGCGTTTGAGCAGTTGCGTCATCGCTGCCTGCAGCGCGGGCTCGATCTGGCT
>NZ_JCBCBS010000078.1:0-15707 GCF_059864205.1 Pelovirga sp. | reverse complement strand
TGAGCAGGCGGTCAAGGCATCAGGCAAGGATATCCCGCTTGAAATTGCCATTATCGGCGTTGCCGGAGAAAGGGTTAGCCGATGAAAACAGATATTACTGCGGTCATGGTCAAGGAACATCAGCTGATTTTGCGGATGATTGCGTTACTGGAAAAAAATGTTGATCTGATGGAGCAGGGGCGCTTCCGCAACTGGCAGTTTTTTCTCGACGCGGTCGATTTTATCCGTCATTACGCCGACCGCTTTCATCACGCCAAGGAAGAAGATGTGCTGTTTGTTGAGCTGATCAGCAACGGCATGCCGGAAAAACAGTCACCGATTGAAGCGATGCATATCGAACACGACCAGGGGCGCGCCTTTGTCCGCGCTATGGCGGAAGCGGCAGAAAAGGCTCTGGCGGGTGAACCCGGGCAGATCCCGATCATTGCTGAAAACGCTGCCGGTTATATCGCCCTGCTGCGCGAGCATATCGACAAGGAGGACAATGTTCTTTACCCTCTGGCCGAGCGGATTCTGCCGGAAGAGGTCCGTGCGCGTATGGTTGAAGCCTATGAAAAGGCACAAGCACAAACCCCGGGATTGGAAGAAAAATACCAGCGTTTGGTTGAGGAGTATGAGCGCCAGACAGCTGCGTAAACGCAATCAGGGTTTTTATCTTCAAGTACGATTTTTGCTTGTGAGTGGTTGATATTGAAGTAAAATTAACATGGACCTTGCGTATCACAAGGAGGAATCCATGATAAATTATCTCGTAGTATGCCTTGCGGTGGTTTTGATTGGTGCCCTGTACAGTGAAGCTGATGCCCGCGCCAGGGGTCTAGGTATCATCGGCAGCGCCCACGATTTCACCGAAGACGCAAGTTCCAGCGGTACTGTCAACGAGTGGAATAGTACTGGCGTCGCTGGCACCTACTGGGATAGCGGCCAGAACTACGATGGTGAAGCCTGCCGCGTCTGCCACGTTCCTCACGACCAGGGTGGTAGCGCCTGGTATTCATGGGACGGTGAAGATGCCGGCCTGCTGTGGAACCACTCGCTCAGCAACACTGACGTCTATGGCATGTACAGAAGTGATTCATTGCGCGGTGAAATCGGCGCTAATGTTGCCGGCAAATCCAAGTTGTGTCTGTCCTGCCACGACGGCACCGTCGCCATCAACGCCTTCGACGACCAACAGGGTACCGGTGGTTTTGGCAATGACGGAGTAGCTGAAGCTGATAGAGTATGGATTCAGGATTATGCCAGCGCTTTTGAAATCGGACCCGGTCGTTCAGTCGCCGATGACAATTTCCTGATGGGCAACCACCCGATTTCGGTGGCCTATGCTGAAGGTTTCTTCCCGCAAAACCCCAAGGTTGGCATGAACGGTGGCCTCCATGCACCTGAAGGCCGGACGTTCGGCAATTTGGTGACGATGAGAGGCGCTCCGACTGTTGATATGGTTCTCGAACAGGGCATGGTTCAGTGCCACTCCTGCCACGATGTACATGACTCCCCCGGCGTGACCGCCATCGGTACCGCCCTCAACCGTGCCGGCCAGGGCCTGGCTGCCAACAGCGGCAGCGATCCCTCCGGTCTGTGCCTGAGTTGCCACGCCAAGTAACCGGCAATCGGGGAATCGGGGGCGAATCGCCCCTTGCTACAGCCCCATCAGCGGGTCTGACAGACCGAGTACATAGACAGCGACAAGCCCCAGAATTCCAGCCGCTACCAGGTAGTAGACTGTTGGAATAATAGTCAGGCGCAGCGTTTTTCCTTCCTGCCCGAGCAGGCCGACCGTTGCCGAGGCAGCAACCACATTATGAATAGCGATCATATTTCCTGCGGCTGCGCCGATAGCCTGGAGGGAAACCATCGTCGCCCCTGACACGCTGAGGGCGGTTGCCACTTCGAACTGGAACTGACTGAGCATCATGTTGCTGACCGTGTTGGACCCGGCAATGAAGGCACCAAGACCACCAATGATCGGGGCAAAAAACGGGTAGATGGAGCCAAAGGTTTCGGCGACAAAGCCGGCCATAGCAACAGGCATGGAGGCCAGATCAGCACCGTTAACCCCTGAATTGATCAGAATACGGACCATCGGGATGGTGAAAATCAGGACAAATCCGGCACCGAGCAGTGTTTTTCCGGCCGCTCCGGCAGCAGCGGTAAGCTGGGAGAATTTCATCCTGTGGAGGAACAGAGTCAGTACGCAGACGAACAGTAAAATTCCACCGGGAAGATAGAGCGGCTCTATGCCGGCGCTGATATCCGTTTCGCCGAGAATATGACGCCAGCCGATGGAAAAGCTCAGTAACACGGCTTTAAGGTCAGCAACCACCCGGCTGGCGACCAGAATCACGGCAACCAGCAGATAGGGGGTCCAGGCCATGGGGAGGGAAATTTTTCGCTCATCGGTACTGGGTTTTTGCGGTGTGATGGTGCCAAACCAGAAATTCGGCCACTCATTTTGCGGAGCAAAGTCCCAAACCCTTTTTGGTATCAGAAAACCTTTCTTAACTGCTGGTATGACGATGGCTATGCCGACCAGGGCGCCGACGATAGATGGAAACTCCGGGCCGAGAAAAATGCCGGTAAGGGCATAGGGGACAGTAAAGGCCAGACCGGCAAAAAGAGCGAAGGGCGTCATTGCCAACCCCTCTTTCCAGCTTCTGTTCTTGCCGAAAAACCGGGTAAGCATCATGACCATCATCAACGGCATCAGGGTACCGACGAGAGCATGGCCGATAGCCACTTCCGAGGTGATAACCTGCAGAAATATCTCCCAGCTCGAACCTTTTTCTGCCAGTTGACTGCTGATGGCGATATGATCCAGGCCGTTGGTCACACCAATGATAATGGGGGTTCCAACAGCGCCGAAAGAGACCGGCGTCGATTGAATCATCATGCCAATCATGATGGCACCCAGCGCGGGAAAACCGATGGCAACCAGCAATGGTGCCGCGATGGCCGCCGGGGTACCGAAGCCGGAGGCTCCTTCGATAAAACAACCGAAAAGCCATGCCAGAATAATCGCCTGGACGCGTCGATCCGGACTGATATCAGTGAACCCCGCCCGTATTGTTGAAATGGCACCGGAATTCTGCAGGGTATTGAGCAGCATGATCGCACCGAAAATAATCCAGAGCACGGCCGCGGTGACAATCATCCCTTGAATCGTTGAAGCGAGAACACGAATGAAGCTCATCTCCCAGAACAACAGGGCGATGCCTGCCGCAGTGAGATAAACAACGGGCATCGCCCGCCGCGCCGGCCAATGAAGTCCAACAAGCAGTACGGCTGCGATAATAATTGGCGTGGCTGCGAGTAGGGCCTGGATCGCTGATGACATAAAATATCCTTTTGCAAAAAAGTTTAATGCACTGTATCTGTTCAGCACCGGGCCTTTGAATCCTATGTCAAGGGACGCGATTGTTTTCCGTTGGGTCATTCATGACCGCTTTTTGTCGCCGTCCATGGCGACCAAAACCCTTGCCACAGGATCCAAAGGCCCTGCGCGAAGGACAGCAGCTGAATAATTACAATGCACTTAAATAACTATCTTGTGACGGCGAAAACATGAGCAGCAAAAATACCAAAGCGCAGGAAATATAAACGAAAAGGTAGCGATGGTAAAGTGGTAAGGCCAATTTATGAAAAAATATTGGCGAAGGGACACCAAGTGCAGCAGGTTGGCAGGTTGTCAGGTCGGCACGGTTGCCGCGGATCAGCCGCAAAAATAGTCAGACCCGATTTTTTAAAAAATGGACTTTCCATCGAAAAAATTGCTTTTTTGTGTCATCTTGTGCTGTTTTTTTCGGATTTATCGAAAAAGTTGTTGTCCTGATATGTTGCATGGTCAATGATGGTTTTTTTTCGAAGCGCTCAGCTGGAGCAGACCGCTTGTTGTCGCCGTCCATGGCGACAAACACCCTTGTCACAGGATCCAAAGGCCCTGCGCGAAGGACAACAGCTGAACTTGAAAACATTTTACCGGATTGCGGTAAATTTCTTTGCCAGGGAGATAAACATGAAAAAGATTTTTTCTGCGTTGCTCTGTATCGCCATCATTATGCCGGCTAGCGCCTGGTCCCTTGATCCGGTTAAAATCGGCATGGTGACCACGCTTTCCACCAAAGCCGGATACCTCGGGGAAGAAGTGCGTGACGGTTTCAGGCTCGCCATTGCCCAGGAGGGTGGAAAACTGGGTGGCATTCCGGTTGAGCTCATGGTTGAAGATGATGGCGCTGATCCGGGTCGAGCCAGACAGATCGCCGATCGCTTTATGCGGCGCGACAAGGTCAAGATCATGACCGGAATCATCTTCTCCAACGTGGCGATTGCCGTGGTACCCAGGGTCGTCAGCAGTGACGTCATCTATATCAGCCCCAATGCCGGGCCATCACTGCTGGCCGGCAAGGGGTGTGATCCCAATTATTTCAACGTTGCTTATCAGAACGACAATCTCGATGAGGTGGTCGGTCAATATGTCAACGAAGCCGGTTTTAACAATGTTTATCTTCTGGCTCCCAATTATCCTGCCGGCAAAGATCACATTGCCGGTTTTAAGCGCTACTATCAGGGGCAAATTGCCGGCGAGGTCTACACCAAGCTTGATCAGTCTGATTATGCGGCAGAAATTGCGACGCTGCGCGCCGGCAATCCGGATGCCCTGTTTTTTTTCCTGCCGGGCGGCATGGGGATCAATTTCCTCAAGCAGTATGACCAGTCAGGTCTTAACCGAACAATTCCGGCCTTTGGCCCGGCCTTTTCTTTTGATGAGCGGTTGTTGCAAGCCGTCGGTTCGGCAGCCCTGGGGGTAAAAAACGGCTCCCAATGGAGCCATGACCTCGACAACCCCGCCAATCGTCAGTTTGTTGCCGCGTTCCGTGAAACGTACGGGCGCACCCCGACACTCTATGCCGGCCAGGGCTATGATGCCGCGCGCCTGATTGCCAGCGCCCTGAAAAGCGTCAACGGTGATGTCGAGCAATTGACGCCGCTACGCACGGCATTACGGGCGGCTGACTTTGAATCGGTGCGCGGGGATTTCAAATTCTCTACCAACCAGCACCCGATTCAAAACCTCTATATTCGCGAAGTGGTACAGGATGACGCCGGGAATTTTACCAACAAGACCCTCAAAGCTGTGTTCACTGAACACAGCAATGCCTATGTCGGCGAATGCACAATGGGTGACTGAAGGAATCATCTGCTTCTGGCGAATATATGCTTTTAGTTTTTGAACAATTGCTCAACGGTCTGCAGCTAGGCGTCACCCTGTTTTTGCTCTCCGCCGGTTTGACCCTGATCTTCGGCATCATGCAGGTCATCAACCTGGCCCATGGTTCCTTTTACATGATCGGCGCCTATGTCGCGGCGACGGTTACCGCCTCTACGGGTTCTTTTCTGCTGGGGCTGGCGGTCGCCCTGCCGGTCACTGCGCTGATCGGTATGCTGGTCGAAATGAGCATCTTGCGCCGACTGTACCAGAAGGAGCATGTCGATCAGGTGCTGGCAACGTTCGGCTTGATCATGTTTTTCAACGAACTGACCCGGATTATCTGGGGGCGTCAGCCGCTGTTTATGGATGTCCCGGTCTGGTTGTCGGGCAGTGTCGAACTGATCCCCGGCATCCCGTACCCGAGTTACCGGCTTGCCGTGATCGGGGTCGGGCTGCTGGTAGCACTGTTTCTCTATCTGTTGTTCGCCTACACCCGTGTCGGCATGCAGATTCGCGCCGGGGCCGGCAACCGTGAGATGGCGGCTGCCTTGGGGATCAACATCAAGCGTCTCTACACCCTGGTGTTCGGCCTGGGTACGTTGCTGGCCGGACTGGCCGGGGTGATGGCCGGCCCGATCCTGGCGGTCGAAGCGGGTATGGGGGAAAGCATTCTTATTCTCACCTTTGTCGTCATTGTCATCGGTGGTATCGGCTCGGTGCGCGGAGCTTTTGTCGGGGCCCTGCTGGTCGGTATGGTTGATACCCTCGGACGGGCCTTTCTGCCGTTGCTTTTTCGCTTTCTGTTTTCCAGCGCAACGGCGGATGGTGCTGCCGCTTCTATTGCTTCCATGTTGATTTATCTCCTCATGGCGCTGATTCTGATCTGGCGCCCGCGCGGCTTGTTGCCGACGCACAGCTGATTAATTGCCCCGGTGCAACACAACGAAAGATTCACCATGTTCAGACCTTCGCGCAAATGGCTGCTTTTGATCTTCACCATCATCCTGCTGTTGCTGCTCCCTCCACTGCTGCAACTGCTCGGCGAAGAGTACCTGATCTCTCTGGCCAGCCGTATCCTGATCTATGCTCTGGTCGCTGTCAGCCTCGACCTGATGCTCGGTTATGGCGGCATGGTCAGTCTCGGTCATGCTGCATTTTTCGGTATTGGTGCTTATGTGGTTGCGGTTTTTTCCCATCACAGTTTTGACGGAACACCCCTTTTTTCCTGGCCTTTTATCCTTCCCGGCACCGACGCTGTGCTGCTGCTCTGGCCATTGGCTATTCTGATTTCGGCGCTGCTGGCGGCGATGATCGGCGTCTTGAGTCTGCGCACCAGCGGCATGCACTTCATCATGATCACCCTGGCCTTTGCCCAGATGCTGTTCTTTTTTTTCGTTTCTCTGGAAGCCTACGGTGGCGATGACGGCCTCAGCCTGTTTGAGCGCAATCGCCTTCCGGGTTTCGACCTGAGCAATGACACGCATTTTTACTACCTCTGCCTCGCCTTGCTCGGAGCCTTTGTGCTGATCGCTTATCGCCTGGTTTCATCCCGTTTCGGTATGGTGATCCGAGGCAGCCGGGATAATGAAAAACGGATGCAGGCCCTTGGCTTTCCAACCTTTCGCTATAAATTGGCCTGCTTTGTTATTGCCGGGGCAGCCGCTGGTCTGGCGGGGGCTCTGATCGCCAATCACACCGAATATGTCAGTCCGGGATTAATGCACTGGACGCACTCCGGGGTGATTCTGGTCATGGTTCTGCTGGGTGGCAGTGGCACCTTGTTCGGACCCATTCTCGGAGCTGCGACCTTCCTGATTCTGGAAGAAGTGTTGTCGATCTACACCGAACACTGGATGCTTTATCTGGGTCCCGCGTTAATCCTGGTTGTACTCTTCGCCCGCCAGGGTATTTACGGCATGTTGGCAGGCCGGGAGCGGAACAATGTCTGACCCCGTGCTGAAACTTGTCGGCCTGCAGAAACATTTCGGTGCGGTCAAAGCCTGCCACAACCTGTCGCTGGAGATCCGTGCGGGCGAAACTCACGCCCTGATCGGCCCAAACGGCGCAGGCAAAACCACCCTGCTTAACCTGCTGTCCGGAGATCTAAAGCCGGATGCCGGTCAGATCTTTCTTGACAACCGTGATATCACCCGGATTCCGCTCTATCACCGTGCCCATTTGGGTTTGGCCCGTTCTTATCAGATCACTTCGGTTTTTTCCCAACTTAGTGTCGAGGAAAACCTGCTCCTGGCGATACAGGCCCACAGTGGCCACAGTTTCAGGTTCTGGAAAAAAGCGGTTAGCGATCCTCTTTTACGCCGCGAGCTGGAACCGGCGCTGGAACGGGTCGGTCTTGAACAGCGTGCCCGGGTGCGGGCCGGCAGCCTGTCTCACGGGGAGAGAAAACAGCTGGAAGTGGGTATGGCGTTGGCCTGTAATCCGCGAATCCTGTTTCTCGACGAACCGATGGCGGGAATGGGACCCGGCGGCAGCGTCGAGGTGAGCAAGCTGATTCGCAGATTGAAGCAACAGATGACGATTGTCCTGGTGGAACATGATGTCGAGGCGATTTTCAGTCTCGCTGACCGGATTACCGTGCTCGTTTACGGTGAAATTGTCGCCACCGGGACGGTCGATGAGATTCGCACCAGTAGCGCTGTGCGCGAAGCCTACCTGGGAGAAGAAGAGCCATGCTGAGGGTCGAAGGAATCGAAACCTTTTACGGCAGCAGTCAGGCACTGTTCGGCGTCAGCCTTGAGATCGGCGATGGTGAGGTGGTCACCCTGCTTGGGCGCAACGGAATGGGGAAAAGCACCACCGTTAAATCGATTATGGGGATGACTCCGGTCAGTAGCGGTCGTATGAGCTTTAACGACATTGATATTCACCAGTTGCCCAGTTATGCCATTGCCCGCCTCGGCATCGGTCTGGTACCCGAGGGGCGCCAGATCTTCCCCAATCTGACGGTGCGTGAAAACATTCTGGTTGCCGCGGCTAATCGCGGCGGTCGCCCAGAACCCTACACCCTCGCGGAGGTTCTGAAGATCTTCCCGCGCCTGGCCGAACGCCTCAATCATTACGGCGATCAGCTTTCCGGCGGTGAGCAACAGATGCTTGCCGTTATCCGCGCCCTGATGACCAATCCCAAACTGATGATCCTGGATGAAGCGACCGAGGGCCTGGCGCCATTGGTGCGTAAGGAAATCTGGTATGGGTTAAGCGTTCTGAAACAACGCGGGCAGGCTATCCTGTTGATCGATAAAAATCTGGATGCCCTGATGAAGCTCGCCGACCGACACTACATGATGGAGAAAGGGCAGGTCGTCTGGTCAGGAAAAACAGCCGATATCGTCGCCAACGAAAATCTGAAAGCTCGTTATCTCGGAGTCTGATAGCGGGGTTGATGGATAGCCTTTGTCAGGCTGAAAGATAAATACGGTACTTTCAGGCAAGTAAAAGTTTCTGGTAACTGTTCAGCACCGGATCGGGTATCCTAAGTCAAGAGACGCGATTGTTTCCCGTTGGGTCATCCATCAGCGCTAGTTGTCGCCGTCCATGGCGACAAACACCCTTGCCACAGGATCCAAAGGCCCTGCGCAAGGATAGTGCTGAAGAGTTACAAAACTTTTTTACCCTGCACCTCTGATCAGTCCGTGCCATCGGATCCGGGTTTGTAAGTGCCTCAGTTAGCCTGCCGCCGGCAAGAGATACGCTGATGACGGATCTATTTTTTGTTTTTGCGAATGTTACTTTGCCGGTTTTCGGCATTGTGATTCTTGGTGCTCTGGTTGGGGGTCGCTTGCAACTGGAAGCGCGTACCCTGACCAGAGCGGCCTACTATGTCTTTGTTCCGGCCTTTATCTTTCATTCGATCAGCACGGCTCACATAGAATTTTCCAGCGCTGTATCGATGATCGGCTATATTGTGCTGGTCCACCTGATCGGTGTAGCCATCGCTATTGTTCTGGGGGTGGCAGGCAAACGCTCACGGGAGATGATTGCCGCTTTTGTCATGATCGCCTCTTTTGGCAATGTCGGCAACTATGGCCTGGCGCTGATTCGCTTTCGTCTGGGTGATGAAGCAATCGCTGCCGCCACCATCTTTTATGTCGCTATTACCATCAGTGCTTTTGTCATCTGTGTCGGCGCTGCGGGCTGGGCGCAAGGTGGAAAGCGCGGGGCGGTGTGGCAGGTGGTCAAGACCCCGGCCTTGCTGGCCATGATTCCTGCCGTGCTGGTTTCCTCAACAGATCTGCAGATGCCGTTAATGGTGCAACGGATGGTAGGTCTTTTGGCCGAGGCGATGATTCCGGTCATGTTGTTCACCCTTGGCCTGCAGATGCTTGAACAAAAAAAGATCCGGTTTAATGCCGATGTCCTGCTCGGATCGGGGCTGCGGTTGCTCCTGGTACCCATCATCGCGGTCCTGGTGGCGCGCGGATTTTCTTTCGGAGCAATGGAGCAAACCGCCGGCATTCTTCAGGCCGCGATGCCGGCGGCCATTCTGGTCGCCATCATCGCCAAAGAGCACGACGTAGTGCCGGAATTTGTTACCTCGGTGGTCATTGTATCTACATTGATCAGTGTTGCCACCTTGACTCTGTGGATGGTTGTTTTGTAAATGTGCTCGGGGTCCTCGGGGGACATAATACCTATTACGTCCCCTGATTCCCCCGAGGAGGAGGAGTTTTTGTGACATCTGAACGTTATGCATCACCGCTGTTGGGTTGGCTCATGTGGGGATTGGTTGCCAATCTTTATCTCGTCGGTTTTTTTCAGCGGGTCGCTCCAGCCGTCATGGTCGATGAACTGATGGCCGATTTTCAGATCGGTGCGGCGGTTCTGGGCAATCTGTCTGCCGCTTATTTTTATGCCTATGCCGCCATGCAGATTCCCAGCGGAATGCTGGCTGATGCCATCGGTCCCCGTCGCCTGAGCACTTACGCTGCCTTGATCGCTTCTGTCGGCATATTCGCATTTGCCCTGTCGCCTTACCTGTGGCTGGCTTATCTGGGACGTTTCATGATTGGCGCATCGGTTGCCGTTGCCTTTGTCGCCTGTATGAAACTGGCCGGGCACTGGTTTCCCACCAATCGTTTTGCCACCATCACCGGCGTTGCCCTGCTGCTGGGTAATCTGGGAGGCATCCTGGCGGGGATTCCGCTATCTGAATCGATTGCCCTGTTTGGCTGGCGTTCCTCCATGTTTGCCAGCGGATTGGTGACACTTGGCGGTGCCGTCCTGATCTGGCTCGTGGTGCGCGATGATCCCAAAGAATACGGATACACGTCTTTTGCATACGCCACGACCTATGAAGAAAAAAAACTGACAGCTGCAGAGGCATTGAAGGCTGTTGTAAAAAAACGGGATACCTGGCTGCTGTTTTTTGCCGGTGGTCTCTCTTCCGCGCCGTTATTGGTTTTTGCCGGTCTGTGGGGCGTTCCCTATTTGACCCAGGTGTACGGCATGGAGCGCTCTCAGGCCGCCGGACTGACTTCCACCATGCTACTGGCATGGGCCATCGGTGGTCCGACGCTGGGAGCCATCTCAGATCGCATCAAGCGCCGCAAAGTTCCGTACCTGATGGCAAATGTCGGCGCTGCCCTGCTCTGGGCAATCTTCCTTTTTGTTGACATTCCCCAGCCACTGCTCTATCCGCTCTTTGCGGCAATCGGTTTTGCTTCAGGGGGGTTGATTATCGGATTCGCTTTTGCGCGTGAAGTTAATCATCCTGCCGTTGCCGGCACTGTGGGGGGGGTCGTCAATATGTCGATTTTGGGCTTTGCGGCATTATTACAGCCGTTGCTGGGCTTTGTCCTTGATCGCTACTGGGATGGTGCTCTTTTGGGTGGGACGCCAAGTTACAGTGCTGAGGCCTATTTTTTTGCATTTGCGTGGCTGTTTGGCTGTGTTTTTTTATCTGTCTGGGCGCTGTTACCCGTAGCCGAAACCAGGTGCCAGATGTCGACGGAAAAGTTATAGCTGGGTAATCGGGGACATTTAATCGGGGGACATAATACCGATTATGCAATAATCGGTATTATGTCCGTTCGCAGTAACAGTTGAATATCTAGCGGGTTAAAGTCCCGTCCGGGGAATTATCCGATTCACCCCGGTAGCTCAAGGGAGCGGCGTTCTGGTAACAGAGGGTCGTAAGTTCTCAATTGGCAAAGCAGCAGGCCGTAACGCAAGTGAACCTATACGTAGCCTCGTAAAACCATTTGGAGATGCCGACCCGATGGACATACGGGGAAGGCCGCCGTCACAGACTCTGACAACGGAAACGGTCTGTGTAATCTTCCGGGGTAGCAAGGATGGCATGTTGCGGAAGATATTCAACCCAGTGCTGGAGACCCGTTACGGTGCTGCCTAAGGAGCATCAACCGGCGTGTATAAGGAAACGAAATCGCGCCTGGCCGTAGCGGGAGTCGGAGGGGTCCATAGTACCGTTTGAGGATTCGGGACAACATAACCCGATCTGAGGGAAGGGACCCTGCTTTGTTCATGCAACCAAAGAGCGGAGGAGATGGGGATTGCCACCATGCTAACAACCCCGGAAACAATCAGAACGCTACAGAGGAAGCTCTACCGTAAGGCCAAGCAAGAACCGGCCTGTCGCTTCCACGCCTTGTATGACAAGGTCTATCGGGCTGACATCCTTAGTCACGCCTATGCTCTTGTCCGCGCCAACAAAGGAAGCGCCGGCATTGACGGCGTCACCTTCAAGGCCATCGAGGAACAGGAAGGGGTCACCGCATTCATCGCGGAGCTGGAAGACGCACTGAGAAACAAGACGTATAAACCCGATCCCGTCAAGCGGGTCATGATTCCCAAGAGCGACGGCAGTCAGCGCCCCTTGGGGATTCCGGCCATCCGGGACCGGGTGGCTCAAATGGCTGCAAAACTGGTCATTGAGCCGATCTTCGAAGCGGATTTCTGTGAAACCTCCTACGGATTCCGTCCGAAAAAGTCAGCCCACGACGCAGTCGACGATGTCGCTCATGCCATGCACATCGGCTATACCGAAATCATCGACGCCGATCTCTCCAAATACTTCGACACCATTCCCCATGCCAACCTCATGGCCGTGGTCGCCGAGCGCATCTGTGACGGTGCGATCCTGCACCTGATCCAGCTGTGGCTCAAGGCTCCGATCATGGAAATGGACAGGGACGGAACGAAGCGGAATATCGGCGGCGGCAAGGGTAACCGCAAAGGTACACCGCAAGGCGGGATTATCTCACCGCTGTTATCCAATCTCTACCTGCATCTACTGGACAGGATCTGGGAGCGGAATAAGTTACAACAGCGACTGGGTGCTCGCATTGTCAGATACGCTGACGACATTGTCATTCTTTGCCGGAAAGATCAATCCGGACAAGCGATGGAGGTGCTGCGGCAGATACTGAACCGGTTAGAACTTACCCTGAACGAGGCAAAGACCAAAACCGTTGATGCCTTTGAGGAAACGTTCGACTTTCTTGGATTCTCGATCTGGATGGGGAAAAGCAGAAAGACGGGGAACTATTATCCCCATGTCCAGCCATCGAAGAAAGCCGAGCAAAAGGTCAAAGACCGGATTACCATCCTCACGAAACGAGAACGGTCGATCATGCCGCTTGAATGGGTTGTGAACGAAGTCAATGCCATGGTCAGAGGTTGGGTTGGTTACTTTCATTACCGCAATTGCAGTCAGACGCTGGGCCGGATACGGAACCACTTGGAGCAGCGGCTGATCATTCATCTGCGCAAGCGGCACAAGGTCAGAGACAGGAAAGCAGGCTACGTCAGATTTCCCAACAGGTCATTGTACGTGAAATATGGCCTGTACAAAGTGCCGACATCAGCGGGTTGGACAAGGGCGCATGCCTTACAGTGAAGAACATCGGAAAGCCGTGTGCGGGAAAACCGCAAGCACGGTTTGATGAGGGAGGGCTGGTCGGGGCTGCTACGGCAAGGCTATTTAGGCACCGTCAGACGAAAGGGACGGAAATGGATAAGCCGAACCTAAGGCTGCTGAGACCTGCTCTCTACTCTACCCCGATTAAACGAATAATTCTAAATAAAAATACCATTCCATTCTCGCAAAAATTGGTGCCTTGTTTACGCATTTGCACAGTTGTTCACCCTTCTTTCCCACACTTTTTAGGTGCCATTTTCCTGGGGGATATCAGATTGTTACAGCCTTTTTAGGAAAAAATCTCGGCTCAAAAACCGCCAATAACCAACTGAAAAAGTCACCTTCTATATCATAAAAACCATATATTTTCAGGCAGTTCTGTATACATTTAGCCTTTGACATGGAGGCGAAAATTTGGTGATATGACTAAGATCAAAATGCAATGAGCATTCATTTCTAATGTTCGATGGTTGGTTGCATGATCCACTGCCACAGTCCATCAAGCCTAATTTGTATCAGCAACCAATCCATCGGCACGCAGTTATCACACCCGCACAAAAGGAGGTCACATGAAATTCTGGCAGGGTCTTACCTGTAGTCTGGCATGCGCTGCACTGGCTCTGTTGCCTGCAGTTCATGTCGAAGCGGCATCGGTCTCGGGTCGCTCCAGCACGGTGGTGGAATGGTTCGATACCGCAAATGAAGATACCGCGGTTCCGGCGTTCCAGTATCTGCAGTTGAATGTCAAGGATGTCGGGGCCGATGGCTACAACATCTACACCTACGGTCGCCTCGGTTATGATCTGGCTGATGAACTCGACAGCAACAGTAATTATGCTGACAGTCGCCTGTATCTGGCCTACCTGGAAAAAAAGGGTTTTCTGACCAACGCTCTTGATTTCCGCCTGGGTCGCCAGTTTATTTCGACGACAGCCGGTGCTTCAGTCATGGACGGCCTGCGCCTTGATTACCGTCTGATGGATAACTACACGCTCACCGTCTTCGGTGGTGGCGATGTCACCTATTACGAAGGCTACAGCGCTAAGGATCTGGTCCTGGGTGCCGAGTTTACCGTCAGCGACCGTTTTGTGAAAAACCTCGACCTGGGCATTTCTTATGTGGCCAAGGTCGATGGTGGTCGTCTCGCCATGGAACTGATCGGCTTCGACATCGAATACGACTACAACAACCTGCTGTTTCTCTATTCGGAAACCCAATACGACTATCTTTCCGACCGCGTCAGCTACTTCCTTGCCGGCGTTAATCTCTACGCTTCTCCCCAATGGTCGGGGCGTCTTGAGTATCTCTACTCCCTGCCGGTCTTTTCCTCCACCTCCATCTACTCGGTTTTCGCTGTTGATGAGTACGAAGAGATCATGGGTGAAGTGAACTACAACATCGGTAACGGCTGGCGCAGCTTCGGACGCTTAACCTATGAAATGTATCCGAAATTTTCCAACGCCAATGTCTATGAGGCTGGGGTTGAAAAACGCCGGACCGACATCTATTCAGGGTATCTCACCGGCGTTTTCCGGGATGACCGGGGTGGTCAGGATCTCAAAGGTTTCAAGTTGTATCTCGCTGGTCGCTTTATCCAGCAACTGCAAGCCGGGGTTGGTGTCGATGTTGATGTCCTTGAACGCACCGTCAATTATTTCAATGAGGAGAGTAGCCGCGACGAAACCACCAGCAGCCGCTACTGGGTAGACGCGACCTGGTACTTCTCCCGCACCATGAATGTCCAGGCCAAGGTCGAGCGGATCGAAAGTGATCTGTGGGATTACTACAACCGTGGCCGTATTCGTCTGAATGTCACCTTCTAAGGTAAGGAGTTCATATATGTACCGTAAATTTTTGTTAATACTCGCATTTCTCCTGGTCGGCAGTTCTGTCGCCTGGGCACAGATGCGCTTTGACCACCAGGCGCACTTGGAAGAGTATGCCGCCGGCATGGATTGCAGTACCTGTCACGTTGACGGGGCGACCAGTATCATCCCCGAAGCTGAAATCTGTCTGATGTGCCATGATGAGTCCTACCCGGCGATGACCGACCTGGGCGCAATCAATACCCATGGCCCCATGTGGGCACGGAACCATGGCAGCATGGCCAAGGGTCAGTCGTTGGACTGTGCCAGCTGTCATTCCCAAAGCTACTGCATGGAGTGCCACGTGTCCGGTTTTGCTGATGAGCAGGGCTCGTTCAGCAATCACATGATGAACAGCCACTCCAGTGATTTTCACATCACGCACCCGTTGGCGGCCCGTGGTAATCAGCAGACCTGCGCCAGCTGTCACGAGCCCAGCTTCTGTACCGACTGCCACAGCGCTTTTAATCGCACTGATCTGACCTTTGATTCCCATCGTCGCGGCTTCAGTGATATTTCGGTCGGCAACAACATTACCCATGAGCAATTCAATGAGTCACAATGCCAGACCTGCCATACCGGCAGCGTACTGCCCAGCCATCAATGGTCAGGCAACCACGCCCGTGAAGCACGCAAAAATCTCGCGACCTGCCAATCCTGCCATCCCCAGGGTGATGTCTGTATGCAGTGCCACAGCGCAAAGTCAGGCCTCATGATCAGCCCGCACCCAAGCAAT
>NZ_JCBCBS010000215.1:0-24090 GCF_059864205.1 Pelovirga sp. | reverse complement strand
AAAAAGATCAAAGAACAATTGACCACGGAAAGCACGGAAAAACACGGAAAAGGCGAAGAGGATTTATTCCATTCTTCTTCCGTGTCTTCTGTGTCTTCCGTGGTTAATAATCTAGACATCGGCTTTCGCGTCCTTAAAATCGACTCATCCAACATGGCCGAGGTTTACTACACTCCGGATGCAATTGAACAGAATCTCCTGACCAGCCTCACCGACAACATCAAACCCGACCGCACTGCCGAAGACCTGCTCTTCCAGGTTCTCCTTGATTGGGGTGTTGATCTGACCTTGCCCATCCGAAGAACCCTTATAACCACGGAAAACACGGACAACACAGAAAACAAAATTCAAAGTTCTTCCGTGGCTTCCGTGCCTTCCGTGGTGAAAAATTCTTTCGAGGTTTTCTTTGTTGATGAAAATGCCCTGATTGCCTGTTTTGATAAAGACATCAGCGAAGATCTGGTGAAAGAACTCACCAAGTATCAGCCGATGCGGGTTGTCTTCCGCGACAGCGGGTTTGCATCCGATGATCTGAAGATCAACGTAGAGCAGGTTTTCCGGCAGATGTCGCCGGGTACTGAGGTTCGCGCTTTATGAGCCGGGATACCGAACAACCCGGCAGCGCCGGTGATATTTTGCTCTATGAAGCCGCCGAAGGCCGGTTAAGACTGGAGGTGCGCCTGCAGGATGAAACTCTGTGGCTGACCCAGAACCAGCTGGCAGAGCTGTTCCAGACCACCCAGCAGAATATCAGCGGCCATATTCAGAACGTCTATGCAGAGAGCGAGCTGGAGCGGGAGGCAACTCACAAGAAATTCTTGTCAGTTCAGCAGGAGGGTGAGCGCGAGGTCCGTCGCCAGCGGGACTTCTACAACCTGGATATGATCATTGCCGTTGGTTATCGGGTCAAAAGCGCCATCGCCACACGCTTTCGGATCTGGGCCACCGAGCGACTCAAGGAATACATTATCAAAGGTTTTGTGCTGGATGATGAGCGGCTCAAGGAACCCCAGAACGATCGTTATTTTGAAGAGCTGCTGGCGCGCATCCGGGATATTCGCAGCTCCGAGAAGGTTTTCTGGCGCAAGGTGCTGGACATCTACGCCACCAGTACGGATTACGACCCCAGGGCTGAGCAAACCCAGCTGTTTTTCAAGCAGGTGCAGAACAAAATGCATTGGGCAGCTCATGGGCATACCGCGTCCGAAGTGATATTTAAGCGCGCCGACGCGAATGAGCCCAACATGGGTATCACGAATTTCCCGGGAAAGACCCCGCTGAAACGCGATACTGAGGTCGCCAAGAACTACCTCACCGAAGAAGAACTCAACCTGCTGAACCGCATCGTCAATGCCTATCTGGAACTGGCCGAAGTTCAGGCGCTCAATCGCAAGCCCATGACAATGGCGGATTGGCAGCAACGGCTGGAACAGTTCCTGACCATGACGGGGCGGGAGCTGCTGACCCATGCCGGCAGCATCAGTAATCAGCAGGCGCTGAACAAGGCGCATCAGGAATTCGACAAGTACCGTGCGCAACGGCTCCAACAGCCCACCGAGGTGGAAAAGCACTTTATCGAGGCGGAAAAAGTGCTGAAGCAGCTGAAAGCGCCGGATAAGAAGGGCAGCAAACGCCCAAAGGGCTGAAACCCTTTTTGCAAGGTGGTATGCAGAAAGCTTTGCAGAAAGAAAAGGCTCTTTTGCAGAAAGGATTTATGGAAAGCCAAGCTATATCAGGATGTTGCTATAATTTTTTGCGTACTTAAAAAGTATATTGCAGAATGAAATGCAGAAAGACGCTGCTATGAAACTGAAGTTTAAAATCCAGCCCTACCAGACCAACGCTGTTGAGGCGGTGGTGGACTGTTTTGCCGGGCAGGTGAACACCTCGGGAATCAAATATCGCATCGATCCCGGTCAGGAGACAGATAAAGCGGGGCAGGTTCAAATTGGTCTGCTGGAGACTGCGGGGTTTAAAAATCCCGACATCCAACTGACTGGTCTGCAATTGCTCGATAACATTCGTGCCGTACAGCGGCGGCAGAACCTGCCTATTTCTGAAAGTCTGGTAAAAAGTGCCGGGTGTGACATCAACCTGGATGTAGAGATGGAGACCGGCACCGGCAAGACCTATTGCTATATCAAGACCATCTTCGAGATGAACAAGCTCTATGGTTGGTCCAAATTCATCATCGTGGTGCCCAGTATCGCCATCCGTGAGGGAGTCTTTAAATCCCTGAAAATCACCGCCGACCATTTCACTGAAAGCTACAACAAGAAGGCTCGCTTCTTCATTTACAACTCCAAACAGTTGCATCATCTGGAGAGTTTTTCCTCCGACGCCGGTATCAACGTCATGATCATCAACATCCAGGCTTTCAACGCCAGGGGCAAGGACAACCGGCGCATCTATGAAGAGCTGGACGACTTTCAATCACGCAAGCCCATTGACGTTATCGCCGCCAACCGTCCGATTCTGATTCTTGATGAACCGCAGAAGATGGAAGGCAAGGCAACGCTGGAATCTCTGGCCCGATTCAAGCCTTTGATGCTGCTGCGCTACTCTGCGACCCACCGCACTACCCACAATAAAATTCATCGTCTTGATGCCCTTGATGCCTACAATCAAAAGCTGGTGAAGAAGATTGCCGTGCGTGGAATATCTGTCAGGGGTCTGGCCGGTACAACGGCATATCTATTTCTGGAGTCCATCGTTATTTCTAAACAGGCTCCTGCGGCCCGGATCGAAGTGGAGACACGCCTGAGGTCGGGTTCTATCCAACGCAAAGTTCTGCGGCTGGAAAAGGGTGCGAACCTGTATGTGTTGAGCAATGAGCTTGATCAGTACCGCGATATGGTGATCACCCAGATTGATGCCACGACGGAAACGGTAGAGTTTTCCAACGGCGTGGTGCTGACCACCGGCGACGCTACTGGCGACGTAACGGAAGGAACGATCCGCCGGATTCAAATACGCGAAACCATCAAGGCGCATTTTGATAAAGAGAAGGTCCTGTTTCAGCAGGGGATTAAAGTGCTGTCGCTATTCTTCATCGATGAGGTTGCCAAGTACCGTGATTATGATCAGGCAGATGATAAGGGGGAGTATGCCCGCATTTTCGAGGAAGAATATCAGGCGCTGCGTGATGAGTACCTTGGCGAACTGGCGCTGGATAATGAGGACTACCGCAAATATCTGAAAGACATTGCCGTGGGAAAAACCCACAACGGCTATTTTTCCATCGACAAAAAATCCAAAAAGCTCACCGACCCGTCAATTATCAAGCGCGGCGAAGAAGCCGGACTGTCAGATGATGTCGATGCTTACGATCTAATTCTGAAGGATAAAGAAAAACTGTTGGGGTTTGCTGAGCCGACCCGCTTTATTTTCTCTCACTCGGCCCTGCGTGAAGGCTGGGACAACCCCAATGTGTTTGTCATGTGTATGCTCAAACACAGTGATAACACTATCTCTCGTCGTCAGGAGGTGGGCCGAGGGTTGCGCTTGTGTGTCAATCAGCAGGGTGATCGGATGGATCACCCGGTAACGGTGCATGACATAAACGTTCTATCTGTTGTTGCCAGCGAAAGTTACAAGGATTTTGTCGCCAACCTGCAACGGGAAATCAGTGATTCCCTGTCGGCGCGGCCAAGAAAAGCAGACGAAGCCTACTTTGCCGGAAAGATCATCACCACGGAAGCTGGGCCGGTTGAAATATCCCCGGCGATGGCTAAACAGATTTACCGGTACCTGCTCAAAAATGATTACACCGATGATGCCGACCGCATTGTTGACACTTACCATACAGCAAAGGCCAATGGTGAACTGGCATCCTTGCCACCTGAGCTTGCCCCCCCACGCACAGCAGATTTTCGCCCTGGTAGATAGCGTCTTCAGCGAAGCGCAACTGCCTGGCATTGAGAATGATCGTAAGCCGAAGACCAACCCCCTTAATGACAACTTCAACAAGAAGGAATTTCAGGCGCTGTGGAAGCGTATCAATCACAAAGCCGTCTACCGGGTTGAGTTTTATTCAGCGGAGCTGGTGCGAAAGTGCATCCCAGTACTTAACACCAAGCTCAACATAACTCCGCTGCAATACAGCGTTCAGTCGGGAATCCAGACAGCGAATCTGACGGATGATCAACTCAAGGATGGCAGGGGGTTTATTGTCAAAGAAACCCTGACCGAAGCGCACAATGCGTCAATTCACTCACTGGTCAAGTACGATCTGCTTGGAAAGCTGGCGGAGAACACCCAGCTGACCCGCAAAACCATCGCCGATATTCTCACCGGTATGGAGCCGCTTCGTTTCGCCCAGTTTAAGGCCAACCCGGAGCATTTCATAACCGAGTGTTCGCGTTTAATCAAAGAACAGAAGGCGACAGTGATTATCGAGAAACTACGTTACGACGAAATCGATGATCGGTTTGATGTTGATATTTTCACCGCTGCCCAGAAAATCCAGGACTTTTCCAGGGCCGGAGATAAGCTGAACAATCATATTTACGACTACGCTGTTACCGACTCAAAAATTGAGCGTGAATTTGTGAAAGAGCTGGATACCAGCGCCGAAGTTGTCGTCTATGCCAAGCTCCCGAGAGGATTCTTGATTCCCACCCCCGTAGGTGACTACAACCCCGATTGGGCCATCTCCTTCAACGAGGGAAGGGTCAAGCACGTGTACTTCGTAGCAGAAACCAAGGGCAGTATGTCGTCACTGCAATTACGTGCCCTGGAAGAAACCAAGATCGAATGCGCCCGTAAATTTTTCTCCGAAATCAACAGCAACATCGCCCCTGAAAACGTGAAATATGATGTTGTCACCGATTATGGCAAGCTGATGGAAGTTGTGGGGTTGAAAGTAGAATAGTGAGGCATTGCCCAGCCAGTCGAACAATACATTTGCAGGCACTGACATCGTGGTCAGGTTTCAGGGCTACAGATACAGAGGCAATGAACGACGCCAGGTTCAGGATTCTGTTTTTTCAATGGCTGCGATAGCTTCTTTTCTGAAAAGCTGCTCAAGCCTGTCGTACTGCGCGTAGGCTTCTGCTTGCGACAGCTTCGGCTGCGGCTTCGCGGCTAGTTCCCGTAATGCCT
Organism: Pelovirga sp.; assembly: GCF_059864205.1. Lineage (NCBI taxonomy): Bacteria > Pseudomonadati > Thermodesulfobacteriota > Desulfuromonadia > Geobacterales > Geobacteraceae > Pelovirga > Pelovirga sp. The sequence goes on along the minus strand of NZ_JCBCBS010000215.1, from coordinate 18,987 downwards.
TTATGTGCTCTTTTAGATATTCGATTTGGTGCATAGCATCCTTCCCATTCTAGCAACTACTTATTGCTAAGAAGGCAGACCATGAGGCGTAGCCGAATAACCCGTACGCTATAAGTACCCCCAGCACTGCAAGAATATGCCCCACTCGACCCACAATATCACTTGCCCTACCAAACTCCTGACCATATCCATCCTGCGAAAAGTAGGTCGCCCCAGATGCCACTGCTGCTGTCAGCACGCCGAAAACGTAATAGAGTGGAGCTAGGGCGAGCGAGCCAATGGCAGGCGAAGCAGAGCTTTGCGGCCAAAGGCCACCGACAAACGCTAGTACGGCGACAGCTGCGCCGCCGTTGATGAGCAGCACTTCTAAGTGCCGACTGCCCTGTTGCAACAACTGCACGTAGCATTTTCAGATTATGCTCATGCTGTTGCTGACGAGACGAGATCCATGCACCAAGATCTGCCCGGTAGCGCTCCATTGCACCAGCCTGTCCCCGTTTATCCGTTTATTAATTTCGTGTTCTCAATTGCTGGGCGGTAGTTCCTCCTTCAGTTGTGACAATTGGACGGGGAGCCTGACCCCTTACCGTCACCAGACAGTCACCAGAACAACGTCTTCGTAAAAAAACAAAAAGGCCACTCCGAAAGGAATGGCCTAAGTACTTGTTTTTAAATGGTCGGGGCGAGAGGATTTGAACCTCCGACCCCCTCGTCCCGAACGAGGTGCGCTACCAGGCTGCGCTACGCCCCGACATCATGTTCTTATCCGGAGCCTCCGGATGGAGATTTTATTAGCATCCTTGCCGGGCAAATGCAAGGGTGATTTGCTGCAGTCAATCAATCTGCTGCAATTGCTTCATCATCATCTCTGCCAAACCAATCCCTCCCTGACGGGCGGTAGCTTTTGCCGCCTCTATATCCTGCATCTGGACAAAGGTGTCTTCGGCGTTAGTGCGCGGAATTAAGCCATCATCCGGAATGGTGCTGCGCATTTCCTTGTACATCTGTTGAATAAAAATCGCCTCAAATTCCTGTACCAGCCCTTTGAGCTTTTCCGGATCCTGCTGACCGGGTGACTTGATCGGGCGAGGCATCCCGGTTGCCTGGCGCACCATCTGAGCAGTATCAAAACCGTGATTAATGTCCATAAAGCCGTCCGTTGTCTGCCGCTTCGCGGCGTCCATCGCTGCGCGATGTTATTTGTCCCACTTCCTGCTACCCAGTCCCTCCTAACCCCTTAAAGCACCACCAGATCCGCATACAGGGCCCCCGACGCCTTAATCGCCTGGAAGATGGCGATCAGGTCACGTGGGGTGGCACCGATGGCGTTGAGGGCCGAAGCGACATCACCAATGCTCACACCCTGCTCCATGACGACCAGATTCCCCATATCTTCTATCACTTCGATTTCGGTTTCCGGGATCACCACGGTCTGCCCTTCTGAGCGCGGAAAAGGCTGAGAAACCCTGGCCGATTCACTGATGACCAGGCTGAGATTACCGTGGGAGACGGCCACTGTCGAAATTCTGACACCTTCGCCCATGACGATGGTGCCGGTGCGCTCATTGACGACAATGCGCGCGATCGTATCGGGAGTGACCCGCAATTGTTCAACCTCGGCGACAAACGCAACAACATTATCGCGGAATTGCGGCGGCACGTTGATTTCCAGCTGTCCGCCATCGAGCGCGTGCGCCAGGGCAACACCAAAATGCTGGTTGACCGCATCACGCATGCGCGAGACGGTGGTGAAATCGGAGTTCTTCAGGCGATAATTGAGATTATCTGTTTCGCCAAACACATAAGGGACCTCGCGTTCGACAAAGGCACCGCCCGGAATCCGCCCCGAGGTTGGATGGTTTTTCTGCACCGTTGCGGCTCTGCCGCTAACGGCCAGCGAACCCACTACCAGCGGTCCTTGAGCCACCGCATAAACGTTGCCGTCAGCGGCATTTAACGGGGTCATCAACAGGGTGCCACCGGCCAGGCTATCAGCATCTCCAATGGACGACACACTGACGTCGATGGTACTACCGGCGCGGGCAAAGGCGGGTAATTCGGCAGTGACAATAACTGCAGCGACATTATCCACTTTGACCAGTGCCGGGTTAACCGCCACTCCGAGGCGCTCCATCATGTTGACCAATGATTGCACGGTAAAGCGGGTGCGGGCACTATCGCCGCTACCGTCAAGGCCGACGACCAGGCCGTAGCCCACCAGCTGGTTCGAACGTACTCCTTCGAGTTGAGCCAGTTCCTTGATGCGCGAGGCTTCGACATTCGCAGGCAACAACAGTCCCGACACCAGCACCAGCGCGATGAGTAACCTGGTTGTTATGTTTGTCATGGTGATACTCCTGTCTAGCGGTGCCGATGTTAGAAGGGCCAGATCTGATCAAGAACCTGAACCAGCCACCCCTGTTGCTGCTTGTCACTGATCACGCCTTTGCCAACGTAAGAAATGCGCGCATTGAGAACATTCTGCGAGTCAACCAGATTGCGGGCTGACACATCGGACGGCCTGACAATACCGGTTAACTGCACAATCTGCATTTCGCGGTTGACGGTGACGGTTTTGTTCCCTTCGATACGCAGGTTGCCGTTGGGCAGAATTTCAACCACCTGGGTGGTCAGTGTGGCTTTGAGGGCTTCTTTGCGCTCGGTTTTACCACTGCCGTCAAACTTGTTGCCGGCGTTGGCATTGATGATGGTAGAAGGATTGCCGCCGATAAAATCGCCAATGTCGGTTTCCAGGCCAAAGAGGTTGGTAATACCGGCCGACATGGTGCTGTTGCGTCCGGTCTGGGTTTTGGCTTCCTTGCTGGCACTGGCATTCTCGGAAATCACTACGGTAATAATATCGCCGACGGTGGTCCCTTTCATGTCGGCAAAAATACCGCCACGACTGGTGGTCCACAACGAGCCGGCGGTTTGTGGCGGCGCCGGTTCGGAAATCACCGGCGCAATCGGCTCAACTTCAACCAGATCAATGGGTCGGCCCGGCATGGCGCAGGCGCTAATAACAAAAAACAACGGCAGCAACAGTAGATTTTTCAGCATGGCTATAACTCCACTCTGACCAGCCCGGGGGCAACGACCCGACTGATCACTTCGCGCGACGAACCGGTATTGATAACCCTGATCGATTCTCCCTCACGCCCGTCCTGACGCGCCTCACCTACCGCCGACAGCGTCATTCCGGCATGTTGCACTTCGATAACAACGCGCTCGCCGCGCTTGACCAACGGTGGATATTCCAGCTGTTGTCCCTGTAGGGGTTCCCCCAGGCGCACGGTACGCTTGACGATTTTGCCGACGGCATCGGCACCATCAAAAATCGGTTCAGACAGCCGCGAAATATCCTGATAGCGCATCTCGATCAGGTTGTCGGTTAACCGGGTTCCGCGCCGCAGGGATTCCTTTGCCACCGCTATCTCGGCCATGGCTTCGATCTCGACACGGATCGACTGATTGCTGACAATCTGGTCATTAACCCGGGTCATAAAGGAAATACGACGGCTGCCGAGAACCCCGGGGCGCGCCGCTATGAGCTGATGCTCGATGCGTCCTGCCGGCACCTTGTAGGGGGCGGGAAACTGTACGGCAGTCAGGCGCAGTTCGACCTGGGGTAAAAGGGCTGATTGTTCGGTCAAAAAATCATCGAGAATCTGCTGCATCTCCTGGTGATCGATGACGACATGGGCCGTCTCGCCGGCACTGACAGGATGTAGCCCAAACAGCAGCAGGACCAGCGTCAGGAGGATTAGCATTTGATGTCTCATGTTACATCCTTATCAGCGAACCAGTTGACTGGTGATCGACAGCATCTCGTCTGCGGTTTTGATGGTTTTGGAATTGACTTCATAGGCGCGCTGGCCGGCGATCATATTGACCATCTCTTCCATGATGTTAACGTTGGAACCTTCAAGAAAGCCCTGTGACAAACTTCCAAAACCGGCCTCTCCGGGGGTTCCGGCAATGGGTGCTCCGGTGGTCGGGGTTTCGGAATAGAGATTGCGGCCCAGACTTTTCAACCCTGACGGATTACCAAAGCGGATCAGTTCAATGACGCCGACCTCGGTGGGAGTGCTTTCACCATCAAGCAGCACATCAACCGTACCGCCACTGCCGATTGCAATGCTGGTCGACCCTTCGGGGATAACAATTTCGGGAACCAGCGGGAATCCGTCAGAAGTTACCAGCCGGCCGGTACTGTCCTTTTTTAACGCACCGGAACGGGTGTAGGCATCGGTACCGTCGGGCAGAATGACCTGGAAAAACCCTGGCCCTTCGATCGCCACATCGAGCTCACTTTCGGTCTGGACAAAGTCACCGGAGGTAAAGACTTTCTGCACGGCGGCAACCCGTGATCCCAGACCGATCTGAATGCCGGTGGGAACCTCACCACCATCGACACCGGCACCGGCAGCGCGGGTGGTTTGATAGAGGATATCCTGGAAGTCAGCCCGGCTTTTTTTGAAGCCGGAACTGTTAACGTTCGCCAGGTTGTTGGCAATCACATCCATATTGGTCTGTTGAGACTGCATGCCGGTTGCGGCGGTCCAAAGTGCTCTGATCATGACTTGACTCCTTTATTCCAGACGCATTAGCGAGCGTCGCTGATATCTATTTATTATTGACCCATTTGTATCTGTTCAGCACCGGGCCTTTGGATCCTGTGGCAAGGGTTTTTGTCGCCATGGACGGCGACAAAAAGCGGTCATGGATGACGAAAAGCGTCCCTTGACATAGGATTCCCGACCCGGTGCAAGGATAGAGCTGAATAGTTACACCCATTTTTTACTGCAGCAGTCCCATCTCGGTCGCTTTGGCGTTCATGTCGCTGTAGGTTTTAAGGGCCTTTTGGGTGGCCTCAAAAGCACGCAGATTCGAGGTCATACGCGCCATTTCTGCCATCAGGTTGACATTCGAGCCTTCAAGACTGTTCTGCACCATTTGCGGTTGCGGATGGATCACAGCAACGGCATCATCCATAGCGACAAACAGATCCTGGCCGGCACGCCGCAGCTGTTCGGTGTCTTCAAACCGGAATAAGCCGATCTGGGCAACCTGCTGATCTTCGATCCAGATCGACCCGTCACCGAGGATGTCGATATCCGGTCGCTCAAGAATAATTTCTTCGCCATCAGGACCGGTTACCGCATAACCATTGCTGTCGACAAGCAATCCTTCACCGTTGAGTTGAAAGCTCCCCTTGCGGGTATAAGCCAATTCGCCATCCGGACGCTGTATCTGAAAAAATCCCTCACCGTTGATAGCAACATCAAGGGGCCTACCGCTGTGCTCAAGGTGGCCGGGGGAAAAATCGATCTTATGGGCGGTCAACCCGGTAAAATTGGTGGCATTGCTGGCCATCCCCGAGGTCGCTTCACCCAGTCGGGCAGCAAAGGTGACGGTCCCTTTTTTGTAACCGGGCGTGCGGGCGGAGGCAAGATGCTCACTGATGTTGTCGAGCTTGTGCATCCGTGCCACGGCTCCCGATATCGCTGCATATTTTCCGTCTGCCATCATCTTTCTCCACGGGTTGTTGTGCATGAACCTTGTCGACCGTTGGTGGTCGAAACTTTACCCTTATGTACCAACCAGTCGACCGCTTAAACCGGGCGTTTGACCTGCGCCAACAGCACCACCTGCTCCACTTCGGCAGACGCCATATTCAACGCCTGGGCAATGTTGTCAACACTTTGACCTTGTGCTGACAATGCGACAGCGTAGCGGTACTTATCTGCCTGCATCTGCGGTTGAACCGCGTTGTTTGCCTGGAGTTTTTCCTTAAGTTCCTGGTGACTTTTCTGCTGTATTGTTTCGGCATCGTGCAAATGAGCTGAAAAGCTACTCATTACCGGCGCTACCGACTTAAGCTCTTGCAAGCTCTCAATCAGTTTTGTTTCCAGGTCTTTTATCTGCTGTGCCAATCGGCACAGGGTCTTGCGCTGAAACAGGATCGCTATCAGCGCGATCCCCGCGCCGACCAATGACATGGCACTCATGGCCACTGCAGCTGTCATCCTAATGCCCCTTCCCTAACGCATTGATACTGCGCTTCATCTTGACTTTGAGTTTTGCCAGCGCCTGACTGTGCAGTTGGGAGATACGCCCTTCCGTCAGTTCCAGCACATCGGCAATTTCCTTCTGCGAAAGCTCTTCGTAATAGAGCAGGGCAATCACCAGCCGCTCCTTTTCTGACAGTTCGTCAAGATATCCGGCCAGTTCACGGGTCAGTTCGTCAGCCTCCATCCGCTCCTGGACATTGACCTGAAAAACATCTTCCAGGTTGTCAATAAAGGATCTACCGTTTCTCTCGTCCTGATCGATCTGGTCATCGAGACTGACATAACCAAGTTGACTGACCTGGAACTGCAGTTCCCGAAAATCGTCCAGCGACATCTCCAGGGCAACGGCGACCTCTTCGTCCTGCGGATCGCGGCCAAGGCGCTGCCCCAGTGCTTCGGCAGCACGGTTCAAGCGGGTTTGCTTTTCCCGCAGGGTGCGCGAAAACCAATCCATACGTCGCACTTCATCAAATACCGCACCCCGGATGCGGCGCTCGGCAAAGGTCTTGAACAGCACCCCGCGGCGCGGGTCAAACCGATTAGCAGCGTCCATCAAGCCCAGCAGGGCGGCGCTGCGGATATCGTCACGATTGACGAAGGAAGGCACCTGGGTCATCATCCGGTCGACCAGAAAATCGACGAGGGTGAGATGAGCCTCGATCATTTTTTCGCGCTCTACCGGCCCCGGTAGACCGTATCCGCCCTGGATGTAGGTCATCAGCTTGCCTCCGCACCGACACCAAGAAACTGTTTCCAGAAAAACTGCAGGGTTCCCTGGGCCTGATTGTTCTGGGGTATTTCCATCAGGGTTTGCGCCAGATCGACAAAAGCCCTGGCGACCTTGTTATCAGGGTGCAGTTCAACCATCACCTGTTGCCGGCGCACTGAATCGTGCATTTTGCGGTCAAAGGGGATCGCCCCTAAGTAATCGATGAAAATATCGAGATAACGCCCCGATACCATGGTCAGTTTTTCAAAAACATCGAGCCCTTCGTCGGCATTACGTACCGAATTGACCGCCAGCAAAAAACGCTTCTGATGATATTGGGTTGACAGCAGCTTCATCAGCGCATAGGCATCAGTGATAGCCGTCGGCTCAGGGGTGGTGACGACGAGAATGTCCTGGGCAGCGACGTTAAAGTAGGTGACGTTGTCGGAAATGCCGGCCTCGGTATCGATCAGCACCACATCAAAATGTTCGTCAAGAGCATCGAGGGCATCGATCAGGCGCATCTTCAGTTGCCCATCAAGTCGGGTAAATTGCTGCACCCCGGAACCGGCTGGAAGAATTTTCAGGCCATGAGGGCCTTCGACCATGACCTCCTCGAGGGTTCGTTCACCGCAAAAAAAGTGATTCAAGTTGTAGGGAGGGGAAATGCCCAGGACCACATCGACATTGGCCAATCCCAGGTCGGCATCAATAATCAGAATTTTCTTTCCAAGACGCGCCAGCGCTACTGCTACATTGGAGATAACCGCTGTCTTACCTACCCCACCCTTGCCGCTAGTGACGGAAATGACGCGGGTCGCTGACATCTGTAATTCGCTGTTCACGTTATTCTGCCGGCCGCGCATCTGCCTCAGGGTTCCGGCCTGATCGAGGTTACTACTCATCATACGGCTATCCTCCGGACATCCTCAAAGCGTCCCATCACCAGGTCGGCAACCAGTTGCGGATCGACGGGTAGCAGGTCTTCCGGCACCTTCTGACCGTTGGTCAGACAACCGATCGGCAGGTTGGTTTTCAACGGCAGATTGATCAGGCTGCCACATTGGTCTGCTTCGTCCAGTTTGGTAAAAATCAGGCGGCTGATCGGCAACTTGCTAAAGGCCTCAAAACTTTTGTGCTGAAGATCGTCGGCGGTTGGTGCGGCAAGCACCAGGCAGTTTTCGACGCCACTGTGGGCACCGAGAAAATCGTTCAGTTCATCGATACGTACCTCGTCCTTGGGGCTACGCCCGGCGGTATCGATCAGAATCAGGTCTTTATCGCGATGACGCCGGAAGGTTTCCTGCAATTGCTCCGGTGAAAACACCACGTCAACAGGAACTCCCATGATCTCGCCGTACACCTTGAGCTGCTCAACAGCGGCAATCCGATAGGTGTCGATGGTCACCAGGGCAACGCGGGCGCCGCTTTGGGTCATGGCCTGAGCGGCCAACTTTGCGATTGTGGTGGTTTTGCCGACACCGGTGGCACCGATCAAGGAGACCTTCTGCTGTGGCTGGCCTGGTCTCCACCAGCTGCCTTTGGACTGCACCAGACCCGCCAGGGTGGTGCATAAAAATTCGCGCTGCTGGTGGGCATTAAGACGCTGTTGCGAGGTCATGCGTGCAGTGGCGTAAGCAGCGATGGTCGTTGCCGATTCAGCATCAATACCACGCTCCTGCAACAGTGCCGCCAAGGGGTCGAAGGTCCCAGCGACAGCGGCTGTCCGCAAGGGAGTTGGGGTCTGGCGTGGGGCCGTTTTACGAACCTCAAGTGGTACAGATAATGCTTCCGGCGTGGTTTCCGACTGTTGCCTCTGGCTCTGTGCCTGGGCCAGGGTCAGTTGAGTCATCAACTCTTTGAGTTGCTCAATTTCAGCCCTGAGCTGATTGATGCTCTGTGACTCAACCTGAGCGCGTAGCTGCCGCAACTCCTCGTCAAGGCGCGGATCAGCAGCCTGCTCTTCCATGGCCAGAGGCTCAGGAGGTGACGAGCGGCGGCTGGAAAGACTGACAATTTCATCTTCCAGGGTCTCGACACGATTTGCCGACGCCGTCGATCGGGGTGCAGCCAGCGGGCGACCGTCACCATAACCGCTGCGTGCCGGGGCAGACGGGCGTCTCATCGAGGGGGACTCAACAGCAGCAGTCACTTCGATGGTCTGGCGACCGAGAACACCAAGCCCCTTTTTCCTTAAGGTGCGGGTTGACAAAATCAACGCCTCAGGACCGAGGGTCTCTTTTACCTGTTTTAGGGCTGCGGCCATTGTTTCTGCTTCGAATTTTTTAACCAGCATTGACGGTCACCGTTCCTATTGACCGCACCTTCAGATGGGGCGCGATCTCATTGTGGGAGATAATTGCCAGACCGGGCAGATAACGCTCAGTCAACCTTTTGACATGGAGTCGGATTGTTGGCGTGCACAATAGCACCGGATTGCCACCGGCAGCATTCTGTAATGCCTGGGTCAAACTGTTAATCAATGCCTGGGCGAAGCCGGGCTCCAACGCCAGGTATGAGCCCTGTTCGGTGCTGTGCAGGGCGTCCTGGATACGGGTTTCGACATTGCGATCAAAGGTCATCACTTCTAGTACCTCGCCGTTTTGGCTGTAACTGCTGCTGATGGAGCGTGCCATGGTGGCACGTACATGTTCTGTCAGTTGATCTGGATCATGCACAACTGGTGCCCAATCTGCCAGGGTTTCCAAAATTGTTCGCAAATCGCGTACGGAGACCCCTTCGCGCAGCAGATTCTGCAGCACGCGCATAATGACACCGAGGTTGAGCAGCCCCGGCACCAGCTCTTCCACCAGCTTGGGATACTGTTGGGCGAGATTATCGAGAAGATTCTGGGTTTCCTGGCGGCCGAGCAGTTCATGGCTATGAGTTTTGATCAGCTCACTCAAATGGGTGGCAACAACAGTGGTATTATCCACCACGGTATAGCCGGAGATCTGCGCCCGCTCTTTTTTATCTTCTGAAACCCAGATAGCCGGCAGTTTGAACGCCGGCTCGATAGTTTCGACGCCCTTGATGACTTCGGTTGCGGTACCAGGATTCATCGCCAGATAATGGCCGGGCAACAGCTCTCCGCCACCGATTTTGACTCCTTTGAGGATGATGGCGTACTCGTTGGGCTTAAGCTGCAGGTTGTCTTTGATGTGCACCGGCGGCACAATAAAGCCCATGTCGAGGGTAAACTGACGACGGATTGATTTGATCCGCGGCAGCAACTCCCCATTTTGCGCCGTATCGACCAGAGGGATTAAGCCGTAACCGACCTCCATCTCAAGCAGATCAACAGAGAGCATCTGCTCGTAATTTTCTTCTTCAATCTGCTTCGGCGGTGGCGCATCGTCGAGTTCCTGCTGCCGCAGTTTTTCCGAATAGTTTTTTGACACCCTCCAGGCCACCAGTCCCGTCAAGATCGACAGCAAAAAGAAGGGGATTTTCGGTAAACCGGGAATCAGGGCAAAAATCAGCAGGATAGCTGACACCACCCACAGGGAACGGGGGTTAACGCTGAATTGACGCTTCATCTCGGTGCCAAAATCTTCATCACCGGCGGTCCGTGTCACCATGATGCCGGCACCGGTAGCGATGATCAGGGCGGGGATCTGCCCGACCAAACCGTCGCCAACGGTAAGGATGGTGTAGTTTGCAGCGGCTTCGCTTAGCACCATTCCTTTTTGCATGACACCGATGACAATACCGGCACCGATATTGATCAGGGTGATAATAATGCCGGCGATAGCATCGCCCTTGACAAATTTGCTGGCCCCGTCCATTGCTCCGTAAAAGTCGGACTCCGAAGCAATCTCCTTGCGCCGTGAACGCGCCTCGTCATCATTGATCAGGCCGGCGTTCAAATCGGCATCTATAGCCATCTGCTTGCCCGGCATGGCATCAAGGGTAAAGCGCGCTGCCACCTCAGCGACACGCCCGGCACCTTTGGTAATAACCATGAAGTTGATAATGACAAGAATGGTAAAAATGACGATACCAACCACGTAGTTGCCGCCCACCACGAACTGGCCAAAAGACTGAATGACACTACCGGCAGCGCCCGGGCCCTCATCACCGCGCAGCAGAATCAAGCGGGTGGAAGCCACGTTGAGGGAGAGGCGAAACAGGGTGGTGACCAACAACACGCTGGGAAAAATAGCGAAGTCCAGGGCGCGGGAGGTATACAACGCGGTGATCAGAATCAACAGGGCAATGGTAATGTTCAAAGATAAAAACACGTCGAGCATCATCGGCGGAACCGGCAGGATCATCAACATCAGGATCAGTACCAGCCCGAAGGCAATCAATACGTCCGTGCGAACAATCAGTCTGCGCCAGTCATCAATAGTTACTGGTGTTGCCATCATCTGCTCCTTGACACCTGAATATTGACACCCCTACGTGTCAATATATCGGCACAGGGTTCCAGCCCTGTTCTGTGTAAATTTTCCCTATATTTTCCAGCTACTTTTTACTCTTCAAACGGTACACATAAGCCAGAACCTCGGCGACCGCGGTAAACAATTCTTCAGGAACCTGCTCACCTATCTCCTGCTTGTACAAAGCCCGTGCCAGCGGCTTGTTTTCGATGACAGGAATTTTATGTTCACGTGCAATTTCACGAATTTTAAAGGCAATATGGTCGGCACCCTTGGCGACAATCTGCGGGGCATCCATGGTTTCGCGCTCATAACTGATGGCGATGGAAAGGTGGGTCGGGTTGGTGATAATCACATCAGCCTTGGGCACTTCAGACATCATGCGGCGCCGCGCCTGTTGCATCTGCATGGAACGGATGCGCGACTTGAGTAGCGGATCGCCTTCAGTCTGTTTATGTTCTTCCTTGACCTCCTGCTTGGTCATTTTCATCTTCTGTTCCATTTCGTAGCGCGAAAAAGCAAAGTCGATAAATGCCAATAGAATCATAATGGCGCAGGTTTTAGCCATCACGAGAAAGGAAACCTTGGCAAGAAACACTATGGTTTGATTGAGTTCGAGCATCCCCAGCGCCAGGGCCGTATCAAATTCATTGGCAACGGTCAGATAGGCCACGTAGGCTACCAACATGACCTTTGCCAGCGACTTGATCAGCTCAACCGCAGAGCGCTTGGAAACAAACTTCTTCATCCCTTTGATCGGATCGAATTTGCTGATGTCCGGTTTAAAAACCTTGGTTGAAAGAAGGGGACCAACCTGGAGGAAAGAGGAAAGGAATCCGACAACCAGAGAGATCAAAAAGATCGGCCATAACAAACTACCAAGGAGTGCCCCCAGGCTGTGGGCCAGCACGACAATAGTGGTAGGGGTCACCTCAAAATCTATCAATCTGATGATGGAAACCTGGAACAGCTGTAGCAGGTTTTCCCAGAAGGGATGGGCGTAAAAAAACCACAGCAACAACGATAAAGTGAACAGACCGGCGGTGGTGACCTCCTTGCTCTGGGCCACCTGACCTTTTTCACGAAAATCGTTGCGACGTTTGGCTGTCGCCGTTTCTGTCCTTTCCTGACCTGATTCTTCTGCCACGCGGTTCTCCCTGAGTCGATCCCTAGCATCACCCTTGAGTAGCCACCTGACAGTTCAAATCGTGCCGGTTTTTTGGCACAATTTAAGAGGAGAGGCTACAGCAGACTGAACAGTCGCAAGAATCGTTCCGGAAGTGCGGCAAATTCACCCTGAAGAATAGCGGCAAAGACCCCGAAGGTCAGTCCCATGATAATGAAGGAAAGAGCAATCTTTACGGGAAAGGAGAGCATGAAGACATTGAGCTGAGGGAAAATGCGCGCCATGAAGCCAAGAACCAGGGTGACAAGGATAGCCACGACCAGAATCGGGGCCACCAGACGCACGCTTAAAATCAATGCATGGTTGGAAAGTTCGACGATCATCGGGATGGCACCACCGGAGAGATTCAGACCCCCTGGTGGCAGCATGGTAAACGATGCAACAAGAGCCTCAAGGAACAGATGATGCGCATTCAGAGAAAGAAACAGCAAAATGGCAAAGATCCCCTGAAATTGGGAGATCAAAGCGACCTGCTGCTGGGTGGTCGGGTCAAACACGTTGGCCATGGCGAAGCCCATCTGATATCCGACAATCGACCCGGCAAACTCTGCTGCCATAAAGATCAGCTGCGCAATAAAGCCGACCAATAGGCCGAAAACAACCTCAGCCGCGATAATGATTGCCATATCAGTGATGTTCAGGGATGTGACTGGCAGAACATGCTGCACAACAGGATAGGTCAGCAAGGCAAACATCACTGACACCCCAATGCGCATCTGTGTTGGGATCTGACCGCCACTGAACACAGGAATAACCGCAAAAACCGCAGCCACCCGCGCCAGGCAGATAAGAAACCCTTGAATCAGGGTCGGTGTAAAAACCGGCAACTCCATCCGTTGCTCGCGTCAGGGGGTGATATTGGGGAGATGATTAAAAATAGAAATCAGAAACGCTGTCGCTTTCTGCAGAATCCAGGGAGAAAAAATCAACAGGGTGACAAACACCCCGACAATCTTGGGAATAAAAGTCATGGTCTGTTCATTGATCTGGGTCGCCGCCTGAAAAATGCTGATGACTAAACCAATGATCAACGCCGCGATCAGCATCGGAGCCGCACACATGAGGGTTGTTTCGATGGCCTGGCGGCCAATTCCAACAACAAATTCCGGTGTCATATATCATCCTATCAGGCAAAGCTCTGAACCAACGAACCAATCACCAGTGACCACCCATCCACCAGCACGAACAACAGAATCTTGAACGGCAGCGACACGATAATCGGCGGCAGCATCATCATCCCCATCGCCATAAGGATCGAGGCAACAATCATATCGATCATCAAAAAGGGGACAAACAGCAAAAATCCCATCTGAAAAGCACGTTTGAGTTCTGACAGCATAAAGGCTGGAATCAAGGTCAGCATACCGATATCATCCATACTTTCCGGTTGCTGTGAACCGGAAATATCGACAAGCAGTTGCAGATCCTTTTCCCCGACCTGGGAAAACATGAAACGGCGCATCGGTTCCAGGGCCAGCGGAATGGCTTCATCCTGACTGATCTCTTCGCTGAGATAGGGTTGCAGGGCCTCGTCATTAATCTGAGTAAATACCGGTGCCATAATGAAAAAGGTCAAGAACAGCGCCAAACCAACGACAATCTGGTTAGACGGTGCCTGTTGGGTCCCCATCGCCTGACGGACAAATGACAAAACAATAACAATCCGGGTAAAGGCGGTGGTCATCAACAGAATCGATGGTGCTACCGACAGGATCGTCAGCAGAATCAGAATCTGCAGGGCCGTTGACACCTGCGCCGGCTCGGTGGCCTCCCCTATCCCCAGGGTAATAGTTGGCAACCCCTGGGCCTGCACCGTCACGGGCAACAGCAGGGCCAGCAGCAGCAGTATCACCCGCCATTTCATGGCTGCTTCTCCTGTGCAGCATTCAAACTGTCACTGAATCCTTTTTTTACCGGTCCCAAGCGTCCGAGGTGTTCGATCCGATCATGGGTCATCCCCAGGAGAATTTCCTCGTCACGGACTTTCACCACACAGAGAAATTTTCGCCCACCTAAAGGTCGTGTCTCGAGAATCTGGATAATTTCGCTTTTATTCTGTGGCAAAAAACCAAAACCGCGGCGACTGGCAGCATAAAACAACAGCAATAAACCGACAACAACCCCGAGAGCGGCGAGCATTTTCAGGCCGGCGGCGAACAGGCTCGGTTCCTTTGCGGCGGTCTCAGCTAACACCGTGACCGGAACGAGCAGAATCATCAGCGCAATAGCTGCAGGCATCGACTTACCCCAGATTCTCAATGCGCTCGGATGGACTGACAACATCGGTCAGGCGCAAACCGAACTTTTCATTGACCACCACCGCCTCACCGCGAGCGATAAGCCGCGAATTGACATACAGGTCGAGAGGCTCTCCGGCAAGTTTGTCCAGCTCGATCATGGAACCTTCCTGCAATTGCAACAAATCACGTACCAGGATGCGCGAACGGCCAACCTCAACGGCAACTTCCAGCGGGATATCAAGGAGCAGATCAATTCCCCGATCTTTCATCGAGCTGGGCGCAGGTGCTTTTTGTACTTGATTACCATCAGTGCTCATTGTTTTCCTCCACCGGGAATACGTCCCGAAATGCGAACCGCTTTTTTGTTTCCTTGAACACCCACCATTCCTAAAAACTTGGAGCGTTCTTCTATCGATATCTTGACCGGAGCTTCCGGTTTAATTCCCAGATCGATCACATCCCCGACCTGGAAATTGAGAATATCCCGCACTCGTAGGGATAAGGACGCGAGCCTGACCTGTACCTCGACCTCCATGTTGTTGAGCTCATCACAGACCAGTTTCTGCCAGCGCGTACTCTGCAATGAACTGGCGGGCACCGCTCTTAATTTCTGTTTTTTCTGCAGCGGCTCAAGGGTCAGATGAGGAATGACCAGGGTAATATGTCCCTCTAAATTTTCGATGACGACCTTAAACTGAGAAACCGACACGCCAACTTCCGTATCAACAAAATTTAACAGCCGCAGGTTACTGACCACCTCAACCAGTTCCGTTTTGATTGCTTCGATCTGTCCAAACCCTTTGTTCAGCTCCGGACAGGCGGAAACGATCACATCGCGCAGAACATTCAATTCGATAGCGCTTAACGGACGCTCCGGGATCAGCGCCTGTCCTTGGGAATTGCCACCAAGCACCATTTCCATCAGGGAGAAGGCCAGCTGTTCATCAAAGATCAGCAGCCCACCTCCGGTTAGCGGCTCAAGTTGCAAAACCCCGATAGCGCCACGGCCGGACAAGCGTTGTAGCAGGGTATCAAAGGACATGGATTCCAGCGCCTCGAGTTTGATATGAGCGGCACGCTGGAAACGGGCTGATAGGGACATGGCGTAATTGCGGGCAAAGCCGTCGAGGATCAGATCAAAATTGCGCAGCCGCCACCCTTCGGTGCCACTGCTACGGAACAGATTACAGTTCACTACCGACCTGTTAGCAGCAGGCTGGCCTGCATCTTCAGCGGCCGTTTCAATATCAACCTGGCCACGGTGAACCGCAGAGAGGAGATCGGCAATTTCTTCTTTACTGAGTATCTTTTCCACACCAGTTCCTTAATGGCGTCGCACAAACTAACCAACTGCCGCGTGCTGCGCTTATTCCACCGCTTCCACCGCTTCGACGTTCTTAAGTACGCCCCAATGCTCACTGTTTGCGCGCCTTGCCTTTGACGCTTTGTGCTTATCCATCCACTTTGATGCTTTTGGTGAAAGCATTATCCGTTACTGAACGACAAAATCAGTAAAATAGATGCGCTTGACCTTGCCGTTAAGCAACAGGCTGTTGATCCGGTTGAGCAATTCCGCCCGTAATTGCAGGCGGCCCTGTAGATCACTGAGATCAGCGAAAGTTTTGTTGCCGATCAGCATAAGAATCGCATCTTTGATCTGTGGCATGCGCTGATTCAGTTCGGCGGCAACCTCGGCACTATCGGCTTCGAGGGTGATAGCTGCTTTGAGGTAACGCACCTCCCCCTCGTCGAGGATATTGACGATAAAGCTCTCGAGGTTAACCATCGGCCCAATCTCTTTGGCGCGACGTTCCAGCAAAGCCTGTTCCTGTTCCGGAGTCAATGGTTTATCGCCCCCGCTATTCATGAAAAAAAAGGTTCCGATCCCCGCACCAATCAACAGAACAACAATGGCGGCGATAATAATGATCAGTTTGTTTTTGGTGCCGCCGCCTTCATCGGTTTTTTTTTCCGGTTCTTTGGCCATTGATTTATCCTTCCCCGATCACATTTTGATAGCCTGAAAAAACTTCAGTTTTCTGTTTCGTAACTATTCAGCAGGCCGGCACATGTTGTCATCCCCGAGTGCTTTTGTCGTGAATCCGGAAATAAAAGCTGGATTGCGGCCAAAAACACGCCGGAATGACGGTATAGGAGTTGCCTTCAGCTACTCTCAACTGCAGGCCCACACTGCCGTATAGGTTGCTTAATAATTACCCTGTTTCTTTAAAAAGGTGCCTGGTCCCGTGCATCAATCAGATAAGGCAACTCCTGCTGCGGATCCCCCTGGCTTTCCAGGACAAATTCGACACGCCGATTCAAGGCGCGCTCACGTTCACTGAGATTGGGAAACAGCGGACGATGGGATCCATAGCCGGTAGCCGAGATACGTGTTAAGGGCAACAAGTGATCACCGGCCAAAAAACGTAAGACTGACACGGCGCGAGCCACGGAAAGCTCCCAGTTATACATGTCATCACCAATGTCATCAGTGTGCCCCTCGATCTTTACGTTTAGGGGCAAGGGGCGCACCAGCTCGGCTACTTTGCGCAACACCGGGTCAGCATCCGGGTTCAGAATCGACTGTCCGAATCTAAAGAGAATCGCCTCGTCGACACGCAGCACCACGGCACCACGATCCTTGACCAGCTCAATCTGCCGATCGAGCTTGAGGTCGCGCAACTGGGTGCGCAGGCGCCGGTAAACCTGGGCGTTAAAATCATCATCGATAGGTACGTGAGAAACTACCTGCGGTGGCGCAACCTCTGTACGGGTACTGCTGGCCAGTACTCCAGGGCCAAAGGCACCCGACAAAGATTCAGCAGCTCGTTGAAAACGCACCTGGTCAAGGCTCGCCATAGACAACAACAGCACAAAAAAAGTCAACAGCAGGGTCATCATGTCGCTGAATGAGACCATCCACAGGGGCGCTCCGGCCATCGGTTTTTTCGGTTTTTTTGCCATCGTCACCCCCGCTTAACCGAAGTTGCTCTGTCGCTCTTTGGGCGCAACAAAAGCGTGCAGGCGCTGTTCCATCAGGCGTGGATTTTCCCCTTCGAGGATTGCTTTCATCCCTTCGGTTACCAGCGTTTTATTGAGAACTTCACTGGTCGATCTGAGTTTCAGTTTGCCGGCGATCGGGTTGGCAATAATATTGGCAATAACCGCCCCGTAAAAAGTGGTCAAAAGGGCTAAAGCCATGGCCGGGCCGATGGTGGAAGGATCATCCATGGTCTGTAGCATTTGCACCAGACCGATCAGGGTGCCGATCATCCCCATGGCTGGTGAATAAGCAGCAAAGGTGGAAAAAATTTCCGCCCCCTTGTCATGGCGCTCCATGACGTATTCGATTTCGCGTTCGAGCATTTCCTTCAGAGCCTCCGGTTCCTGACCGTCAACTGCCATTTGCAGCCCTTTAAGAAAAAACTCGTCGTCAATATCATTCATGACCGACTGTAACGACAAAATCCCCTCCTTACGTGCCTTACCAGCGTAGGTGATCAACCGCGAGATGGTATCAACCGGCGAGTGGGATTTGTGCATGAAGGCTTTGCTAGCCACTTTGACAGCCCCCAGAATATCGCCAAAGGGAAAGTGAACCAGGACGGTGCCCAAGGTTCCACCGACGACGATCGTCAGGGCAGCAATGTCGATAAAAATCAACAGAGAACTGCCCTGCATAATAGCGGAGAGCATCAGGCCGAAAGCGGCAATCAGGCCGACAATTGTTGCCAGATCCATAGGTGTCCTCTAAGTGGCGTGGTCGCAAAAGATCGACGAGGTCAATGAAACGACGAACGATCTATCAATTTCAACAAATAACACCGATCAGCTGTTCACTAAAGCAGGTATCATGCCAGTATGAATGAAAATCCCTGGATGATTTACAGCCTAGTGTTTTCAGTAAGTTAAAGAACGCATGCGCCACCGTAAAAAATAAAAAAGGTGCCGCCGGAATCTGTCCCGGTGGCACCTTCGCTCTAAGTCAGAATTTTGACTGGTAAGCTTAGCGCTTCAGGTTAATGACTTCCGCCAGCATTTCATCAGTGGTGGTGATGGTTTTAGAGTTAGCCGAGAAACCACGCTGGGTGGTGATCATCTTGACAAACTCGGAGGCCAGATCGACGTTGGACAACTCCAGCGCGTTGGTAAAGATATTACCGACCCCGGAACCGACGGTGCCGACAACCGGCACCCCCGATGAGGTGCTCTGAGAGTACATGTTATTACCGATTTTATCCAGCGCGTTGGGGTTGGTAAATTTTGCCAGCGCCATCTGCATCAGCTTACGCGGAGCACCGTTGGAGAAATTACCGACGATATAGCCTTCCGCATCAATACTCAGCTTGACCAACGTACCCGTGCCAAAGCCATCCTGCTCCTGTGACACCAC
>NZ_JCBCBS010000186.1:0-3810 GCF_059864205.1 Pelovirga sp. | reverse complement strand
AGGCATGAAGGTCACAACTGGGGTTGGGGTGTTGGTGAGGACATGGATGATTTGATGGCGGAGTATGGATTTGGCGAGGAGTAACCAAGGGCTGAATGACCAAGATGAACTGCGATGGTTGCGCGATGAGAACGCCCGCCTCAAGAACTTGCTGAACCAACACGGTATTCCCTGCGAAGAACCGACTATCTCTGAACCCGCTCCTGCCTCAACGCAATCCGTATCGGTCCCAGCACATCTCACCACCGATACCAAGATCACCCTGTTCCGTCGTCTGTTCAGGGGACGTGAGGATGTATACCCCCAACGCTGGGAATCGGCCAAAGGCAAGACAGGCTACTCGCCAGCCTGTGGCAATGAGTGGAAGCCCGGCGTCTGCCATAAACCGCGAGTTAAATGCGGAGACTGCAGCCAGCGCCAGTTGCTGCCGGTAACCGATCAATTAATTTACAACCATCTGGCAGGCAAACAAACCATCGGCGTCTTTCCTCTGCTTGCCGATGACAGCTGCTATTTCCTCGCGGCTGATTTCGATGAGGCAGACTGGCGAGAGGATGCCAAGGCCTTCATGCAATCCTGCCGGGAGCTTGACATCCCGGCGGCGCTGGAAATTTCCCGTTCCGGCAATGGGGCTCACACCTGGATATTTTTTGCTGAGCCGGTTCCCGCCCGTGAGGCCCGGCTGCTTGGGGCTGCGCTGATCAGCCATACCTGCGACCGCACCCGCCAATTGTCCTTGGCCAGCTATGACCGCCTTTTTCCCAACCAGGACATCATGCCCAAGGGTGGCTTTGGTAACCTGATCGCGCTCCCTTTGCAGAAACAACCAAGAGACTTGGGTCGCAGTGTGTTTGTCGATGATCACCTGCAGCCGTACCCGGACCAGTGGGTTTTTCTGACATCCATTCGTCCAATGTCTCGGCGTGATCTGGAAGATGCCATTTTGCGAGCCAGCGGTGGCCGTCATCCCCTGGATGTTGCCTTGGCCGCTGAGGATGAGGACAGCAAACCCTGGCAGCGTCCATCACCTTTGCCGGCCAGGATTGTTGGACACCTACCGGAGTCGTTGAAACTGGTGCTGGCCAACCAGATTTTTATCGCCAAGGCTGGTCTGCCGCAACCGCTAGCCAATCGCCTGATCCGTCTAGCTGCCTTCCAGAATCCGGAGTTCTATAAGGCCCAGACCATGCGCCAGCCGGTATGGAATAAGCCGCGAGTTATCGGCTGCGCAGAGAACTATCCCCACCATATCGGCCTGCCACGAGGCTGCCTCGATGTAGTGCTCGACCTGTTACAAGAGAACGACATCCGTCCTGATATACAGGATGAACGTCTACCCGGACGCAAGGTGGCTGCCAAATTCATCGGCACCTTGCGCAAGGACCAGAAGGCAGCGCTACGGGAAATGCTCAAACACGAGGTCGGCGTGCTCTGCGCGCCAACGGCCTTCGGCAAGACAGTTACCGCCGCCACCCTGATTGCACGGCGCAAAGTGAGCACGTTGATACTTGTACACCGTACCGAACTGCTGAGACAGTGGCAGGAGCGGTTGACGGGATTTCTGGAAATTCCCAAAGGTGGTGAGGAGGTTGAATTGCTAATCGATACCATGGCGGCATTTAATCGCTATTCCAATCGAGTGTAGCCAGATTCATCTCATCATCATGTCTTGGGGGTTGATCCTTTGCGTGTTTAAAGATCAGTCAGGCAATTACCATAACCAACACACCCCACAGACCAACCCGGCAATCGCGATATTTCTCGATTAGCACCATCAACAGAACACAAAACGCCCACGGATACCAGATCGTGGGCGTTTCTTATGATGCAGGGTTTGTAGGAAGGTAACGTTAACCACCGGATATGCCATCAAATTTAGTGCGGAACAAGAGATGAGAACACGATCTTGGACAATTTAAAAAATGCCATTAGTGGGACCTGCCATGCCTTTATCTTTAAAAAATCTGCTTCCGCTATCTTGGTGAGTTATGAGAATTCGCCACAGCTAGCGGCGTGCTTGCTTCGGCAGCGAGGTCGAAGGTTCAAATCCCCTCAACTCCGCCATTTACTTCTCACTGCATTGATAGATCAGCTGCACATCATCCTGCGACAAGCTGTCTAACATCAACAGCACCTTTGGCAACTGACCAGAGGCTGGT
The DNA here is from genome assembly GCF_059864205.1 of Pelovirga sp. Lineage (NCBI taxonomy): Bacteria > Pseudomonadati > Thermodesulfobacteriota > Desulfuromonadia > Geobacterales > Geobacteraceae > Pelovirga > Pelovirga sp. The sequence continues at coordinate 1,651 of NZ_JCBCBS010000186.1, read as the reverse complement.
GCTGACGAATTCGCTGTCGAGGCCGAAAAAGCGCACCAACAGATAAATGGTGAGCGGGAAGCTGTACATCTGCGCATACAGGGCGATGATAAAGGCCTGTACCGCCCCGGCGCTAGCCCACTCACGCCAGTTCTACGGCGCAACATAGCGATAGAAAAACCAGGATATCAAAACGATGACGATCATCGCGATACCCCATGCCCCAGTATGACTGATCGACTCATTCATGACTCAACTCCTGTATGTCGTCGCTCTAACGTCCAGGGCCTCGTTATAGCGTGAACTTGCGCAGACGTAAGGCGTTGGTGATCACTGAAACGGAACTGAAGGCCATGGCGGCACCGGCGATCATCGGGCTGAGCAGGATGCCGAAGAAGGGATAGAGCACTCCCGCTGCGATGGGAACGCCGGTGGCATTGTAGATAAAAGCGAAGAACAGGTTCTGGCGGATATTGCGCATAACGGCTTGGCTGAGACGCAAACCACCCACAATACCGCGCAGGTCGCCCTTCACCAGGGTCAGGCCGGCGCTCTCGATGGCAACGTCCGTGCCTGTGCCCATGGCGATGCCGACATCGGCAGCGGCCAGTGCAGGTGCGTCGTTGATCCCGTCGCCCGCCATGGCAACGCGATACCCCTTGGCCTTTAATTCGTTGACGATGCGTTGTTTGTCCTCGGGGGACACTTCGGCATGCACTTCGTCTATCCCCAGTTCGGTGGCTACGGCGTTGGCGGTGCGCAGATTATCCCCTGTGCACATGACGACCGTGATCCCCATTTCGTGTAACGCTGCGATGGCCTCCTTCGAGGTTTTCTTGATCGGATCGGCGATGGCGATGAGGCCAAGGAGCTGATCGTCGCGTGCCGTCCAGATCACCGTTTTGGCCTCGCCTTGCAGCCGCTCGGCTTCCTGGCTTAAGTTGCCGGGGATGGTGATGTCGTCCGCTTCGAGGAAGGTCCGTTTGCCGATGCGAATCATCTTGCCATCGACCCTGGCCTGGACGCCACCTCCGGTGGTGCTCTTAAAGTCGGTGATGACCGGCAGTTTAAGGCCCACTTGCTTCGCTTGATCGACTACGGCGCGGGCGAGGGGGTGCTCGGACTGAGATTCAACAGCCGCCGCCAGACGCAGCAATTCGTCGGTTTTAACACCGTCCGGCACGTGAATATCGACAACCGACGGCTTTCCCTCGGTGAGGGTGCCGGTCTTGTCGGTGATGAGGTGCGTGACTTTCTCGGCGCGTTCAAAGGCTTCGGCGTTTTTGATCAGGATGCCGTTTTGGGCTCCCTTGCCAACCCCGACCATGATCGACATGGGGGTGGCCAGACCGAGTGCGCAGGGGCAGGCGATGATCAGCACCGAAACGGCCACGACGATGGCGTAGGCCATGGCCGGTGCGGGACCGAAGGAGGCCCAGATGCCGAAAGCGAACAGAGCGATCAGCACTACCGCAGGCACAAAATAGCCCGCGACCCGGTCGACCAGGTTCTGAATGGGTGCCCGGCTACGTTGGGCCTCGGCGACCATTTTTACGATCCGTGCGAGCATGGTTTCCTCGCCCACGGCCTGCGCGCGCATGACAAAACTGCCGGTCTGGTTGACCGTGGCGCCGATGACCTTGTCGTCCTTGCCCTTTTTTACCGGGATCGG
>NZ_JCBCBS010000141.1:0-2655 GCF_059864205.1 Pelovirga sp. | reverse complement strand
CCTGCTGCGCAAAGGTTTCGAGATTTTCGCGTTGCTTCCCCTTGAGCTTGTCGGTGTTGGCGAGGAGATTCTCCACCGTCTTGAACTCCTGAATCAGCTTGACTGCGGTCTTCTCGCCGATGCCGGGGACACCGGGGACATTATCGGAAGAGTCGCCGGCCAGGGCCTGCACTTCGATGACGATCGACGGCGGGCCGCCGAAGCGCTCGGCGACTTCGGTCATGCCGGTGATCTTTTCCTTCATGGTGTCAAGGAGGCGCACCTGCGAGGTGACGGTCTGCATCAGATCCTTGTCACCGGTGACGATCGTCACCTCCAGCCCGGCAGAGGCAAAGCGCTTGGCGAGAGTGGCAATGAGATCATCCGCCTCAAAACCGGCTTCTTCGAGAACCGGCAGGTTGAGGGCGGCGACGACCTCCTTGATCTTGGGGATCTGCGGGATGAGATCGTCCGGCATCGAAATCCGGTTCGCTTTGTAGGCAGGATAAAGCTCCTTGCGGAAGGTCGGCCCGCGCGGATCGAAGACAACCGCCAGGTAATCGGGCTGCTCGTCGCGGACGATCTTGAGGAGCATAGTGGTAAAGCCGTAGATGGCGTTGGTCGGAAAGCCCTTGCCGTTGGAGAGGTGGCGGATGGCGTAATAAGCGCGATAGATGTAACTGGAGCCGTCGATGAGATACAGGCGTTTGCTTGGGTCAGACATGGGGAGCCTCGCGGGAAATTGAATGGCCGGAGTATTTCACAGGCGGGGCTAAAGTAAAAACAAAAAAACCGCCTGGAGTCAGGCGGTCAAGGAGGAAAGCTTGAAAGATTCTAGCTTTTTTTCTGGGGCTTCTTTTCGCGGATAATACGAAAGGCCAGATCGATAAAAACACGTTCGCCTTTGACCACGTCTTTTCCTCGATACAGAACGTAAGGGCCAGGGACTTCAAAGGCATGGATCTCTTTGTTCCAGATAGCGAGATCGGTGGTGAGTCTCAGGTGATTCTCGGGTTGCAGCATCGTGACATTTTCAAGCTGCAACTGTTTGTGCCGGGCATCGAAGCTGCCGACTCTGGCCTGCAGAATAAATTCGGGTTTGTCGTCGCGCAAAGAGAGTATCTCCATGCCGGCGATGGTCATCTTGACAATACGGCCGGTCCCCTTGATCGCGGCCAGGCCTTTGATACCGTCAGAAAGTTCATCCGGCAACGCCGACCCGGTTTTATTTGGCTCGGCAGGTAGATTGGAACTGTGCATTTCCAGGCGGAACCGGGTAATGACGGCTTCATTGATCGACTTGATTTGAAAGGCACCGATCTTGCGCGGCACCACCATCAGTTGTGCTGCCTGTACACGGCTTTGCAGTTTGCCTTCTTTGTAGTTGCTATATTTCAGTCCGGCTATCTCCATGTCGACGCCGGTCGATTTTTCGACGGTGGGGGTCAGGCGTGATCCGCTGTCATAGAAGAATCCGACCCAAAGAAGTCCGCTGATAATCAGCACACTGGCACTCCCATACCACCATCTGTTCAGAGACAAAGACATGCGCAGATTCCTCTGGAAGAAAAAGGAGGGCCGCCCTGCGGCGGCCCTGAAAAGGTACAAACAATAAAAACACTAACCGATAAAAAGTACTGAGAGTTACTGAGGGGCATACATCTCATAGGGCTCATACATAAAAGCATAGCCCGTAGAAGTAGAATTACTACCGTAGAATGCCTCTGTTTCTAACTCAAACAGGCTCTCGGTTTTGCTGTAGCCGTGCTGAAGATTGCTTACGAGTTTCGTGATACCACCTGCGTCCCCTTCGGTTATATTCAGGGTGAGAATATTCTGAGCCGTTGTGTAGGTCCCGGAAAAAGATGTCGATGATGGATACTGAACATTGCCAGCAAAGGTGTTGTTAGCGTTGAACGTAACTGACCAGGAAGAAGAGGAAGATTCGGTGTAAATGTAAAGAGAAAAAGTACGTTCTGCGAACATCCCCGGTAGAAAAAAGGTCAGGTCGAAGAAATCGGGGGAGCCATCGCCATCCTCGTCGGTGTTGAGGACCGAAGGGGATGTCCCATCAACTTGAACCAGTATACCGCCAAAGGTCGGATCAGGCAGCATTCCTGGGCTGTCGCCAAAGGCGCCATGGTTGTAGGTGGTGGGAATTTTGGAGCGGAGGTCAACCCCTACAAAGAATTTGTCGACGTTGATCACAGCGGCAACAATATCATCGCTTGTGCCGGGGAGACCGTCCGGCCCACTTTTCATCACGTTATACATCGAGGCATTAATCGCTTTTTTCGCCTCAGCCAGATTCGCTTCTAACTCAGCGATCTTGGCTGGATCATTGTAGATCGTTGGGTCACAGGTATACATCCATGTAGAATAGTTCAAATAGCAATTAGTATCGGCAAACTTCACAAAATCATTGGCCTGTTCACCTGTTTCGGCTTTCAACGCAGTCACGGCAGCTTCTAGCGCTGTGACTGCGGCATTGCTGTAGGTTTTGACATCGGCCATGCGAGCGGCATCCTGAAGTTTGCCCAGATCAGAATTAGCGGCCAGGAACTGCTCGGGTGTCCGTGGTGTGTCGCTATTCGCCAGTTTCTGCTCGTTGTCGAGATCGACATTGACATTATAAGCCTGTACAAGGTTGATTTGCGCCAGCATGCCGTTGGCGAC
>NZ_JCBCBS010000149.1:0-13809 GCF_059864205.1 Pelovirga sp. | reverse complement strand
ATGATCAGGGTGATAAAGACCTCGCGGATGGAAATTTCAACGAATTCTGTGGTGTCATAGGGGATCCGGTATTCCAGCCCGGCGGGGAAGCGTGCGGCCAGGTCACGAAACGCCTGATGTACCAGTTGGGCGGTTTCCAGGGCATTGGCGCCCGGTTGCAGATAGACCCCCAGGGGAACCGCCGGTTGGCCGTTGTAGATGGCGTGGAAGCCGTAGTTCTGGGACCCCAGTTCGATCCGGGCAACATCGCGCAGACGTAAGGTGCTGCCATCGCTGTTGGAGCGCAGAATGATCTGTTCAAATTCTGCGGGTGACACCAGTTGTCCCTTGGTTGTGACGGTGAAGGTAAAGGCCTGATCATCAGGTGCCGGTTGATCACCCAAACGACCGGCAGCAAACTGGGCATTCTGCTCGCGGATTGCCTGGGCAACATCGGTGGGGGTCAACTGATACTGGGCGAGCTTGTCCGGGCGTAGCCAGACCCGCATGGAGTAATCCTGGGCGCCGAACAGGGAAGCCCCCCCAACTCCGGGAATCCGTACCAGTTCATCCAGTACATTGAGTAGTGCGTAATTGCTGATGAACAGGGTGTCATAGCGCCCTTCGGGGGAATTGAGGACGGCGACCAGCAACAGGTTGGTGGAGCGTGACTGCACTCGCACGCCGGTATCCCGCACCTGCTGTGGCAAGCGTGCCAGTGCCGCCTGGACGCGATTGTTGACGTTGATGGCATTCTGATCAGGGTCGGTGCCCAGTTCAAAGGATACGGTAATCTGCAAACTGCCGGCATCGGTGGCGGTCGATTCCAGATAGATCATGTTATCGACGCCGTTGATTTCCTGCTCAAGGGGGGCAGCAACCGAAGCGGCAACAACATCGGCGCTGGCACCGACATATTGGGCACTGACCACAACCTGGGGCGGAACGACATCGGGATACTGTTCAACCGGCAGGATGCGCAGGGCGGCCAGACCGATGATCACAATGATGATGGAGATAACCGAACTGAAGATCGGCCGATCAATAAAAAATCTGAGCATCAGCTGTTACTCCTTCAGGCCGGCGACAATGTTGACCGGGGCACCGGGGTAGAGGCTGACCTGACCGTTGACGACCACCAGATCCCCGGCGGATAGGCCATCAAAGACAACCTGACCGGCACCAGTCACCGGCCCTAAGCTGAGCGGACGAAACTGGGCACTGTTATCGTCTATGACGAAAACGCTGGGACCCTGTGGCCCCTGCACTACGGCGGTTTCAGGGATGACAATGGTGTCCTTAAAGGATTGCAGGAGCACCTGCACCCGGACAAACTGTCCGGGAACCAGCAGCTTGTCCGGATTAGGGAATATCGCGCGCGCTGCCACTGTCCCGGTCAACTGATCAACACTGCTGGCGGTGAAGTCAATTTCACCGGCGAGGGGATAGACACTCCCTGCCGCGGTCAGCAGACTGACCGGGTGATTGCTGATGTCGCCGTTTGTACCTGGATTCGCGTTACGGCGCAGGGTGGCGTCGGCTTCAGGCAGGGAAAAGCGCACATGCACCGGGTCGAGTTGAACCAGATTGGTGAGCAGGGTGCCGCGTTCAATCAGATTGCCTTCAGAGACCGTTTCAAGACCGGTTACGCCGTTGACCGGTGCTTCGACCCGGGTATAGCTAAGTTCCAGTTGAGCTTTTGCCACCTGGGATTGGGCCAGGGCCTGATTGGCCTGGGTCAGTTCATAGGCTGAACGTGCGTTGTCATATTCGCGCTGACTGACGGCATTCTGTTCATACAGGCGTGAAGTGCGTCGCCACTCGCGTTCAGCCTGATTTAACGTAGCGCTAGCGGTACGATGGTTGGCCTTCGCGGCATCCAGCGCCACCTGAAAGGGCTCAGGGTCGATCTGGAAGAGGATGGTGCCCTGTTTTACTTCTTCCCCCTCTTTGAACAGGCGTTGTTGCAGGATTCCCTGGACGCGGGACCGCACCTCCACTTCGCGGGCACCGTATACGCGACCGGCATATGTGCGAATCTGTTTGGTATCAGTCGGTTGAATCCTGCTGACCGTGACGGGAGATGGCGGACGTTGCATTCCTCCCTGATTCTGTCTCGATTCGCACGCAGTCAATCCAAATGTCATGGCTATCAGGGCAGCACTAACAAAAATAAAGCGCTGAAAATTCAAAGTGGGCATGCTCAATCTCCAAATCAAAAAAAGCTAAAAGGTGTTGCTCCGATGATACGGGAATCCGGAGAGAAAAGAATCGTTGCTCGAAAAAAAATTCAATGCTAGCATACATACATGGATGTTTGTAAAGAGAAAAACCGTTTTTTTCTTTGGTCCAAACATGTGATTTACTTTCAGGGAGAAGGCTATTGAGGCGTTCGAAAGAAGATGCACAACAAACGCGAAAGAAGATTATTGAAGCCGCTGAAGAGGTTTTCTTTCACCAGGGAATTGCGCGTACGACCCTGGAACAGATCGCCCGTGCTGCCGGAGTGACGCGCGGTGCCATTTACTGGAATTTTGCCAACAAGGTTGACCTGATCAACGCCGTTCACGCAGAAGTTCAGATGCCGGCTGAAGAAATTCTCAAACGGATACTGGCTGATGACACCTCTGAAGCCCTCGACAAGCTGGAAAAACACTGCGTCGATACATTACTCCAGTTGTATATGGATGAACATATCAGGCGGGTCTATAGTATTTTACTGATTAAATGTGAATATTCCGAAGAAACTCGATTAGTCAACGAGCGTTTGCGTGAATCAAAACTCGAGATGACGCACAATCTGGAGCGCTTTTTCGCCCGCTTGCAGCAACATGGCCATATGAGCCCCAGTGAAGAGCCGCGCCTTCTGGCACTTGGACTGTACAGCTTTATGCTCGGTCTATATAGCGATTATCTGCGTTACCCGGATTTTTATCAGATGCCGGGAGATGCGGGAAAAATGGTCCAAAGGTTCTTTGTGTCACTGCGCTAGCTTTGGCCGCTGACACAGGTGTTTTGCAATTTTAAAAGGGTGCCCTCGCAATGAGTGCACCCTTTTTAAATGTTGGGCTTTATAACTGTGGTCAGTTTAGCCGCAGGACTCCGGTTTCTGTTTCATCGGATCGTCAGAATCGGAAGCATGGCTGTGCAGGAACAGAAAAACGTGGTTGATGGTACGCTGATTTCAAACGAGAAGCCTAGCGCCGGCGTTAGGAAACTAAGGCAGCTCATCAGGAAAATGAACCTTTTCATCCTTTTAACTCACCTTTGTACTCTTTCAAATACATAGCCGAACATCTCGTTAACAGAATAAAAAGTCGTTTATTTGTATCTGTTCAGCACCGGCTCTTCGGATCCTATATCAAGGGACGCGATTGTTTCCCGTTGGGTCATCCATGACCGCTTGTTGTCGCCATCCATGGCGACAAAACACCCTTGCCACAGGAACCCCGACCCTGCGCAAGGACAGTAGTGAATAGTTACGTTTATTTTACGTGACAGTCTTTGCAGCTGGTTGGCCCTTGTTGCTGTTCTTTGTGACAACTGATGCACAAACCATGAAACGCGTCTTTTCTTTGCTTGTCCTCAATCCCTTGGACGGCGCTGTGACAGCTTGCGCAATCCGTCCGGCTTTCATGGCTCAGGTGGTTAAAGGTGATCGTTCCAAGTTTCGTGGGGTACTGGATTTCAGCGGGGGCATTGCTGTCGGCAATAACCAGGGTTGCGACGGCAGAAACCAGACTGACGGCGATGAGCAGGGCAAATAGTTTTTTCATGGTATTTCCTCCTTAAAGTTGTTGTGACCTTAGTGGTCTGTGTTGACTGAATTCTTTCACCTGGCACGGATAATTTCATCAGATATCTGCCATCACATCGTCAGATGTCGGGTTGTTTACCCGCGATTCCAGTTGGTTATAGTTGTGTTAGAGGTGATTTTTTTTACAGAAAGATCTATTTGATGCTTGTTGCGAGAGCATCAACTATCCGTGAGTAACATGATATGTTGAGGTTTCTATGAACCTGCGGAATTTTGTTTTTTACTCTTCAGGGTAGGCTATACTTAATGGTCCGGTGGTTCATTATTGAAAACTTATGGAGATATCAAAGATGCGCATCGTTAAGCAGGTATTGTTAGTGGTTGTCGGCATGTTTCTGGCTATTGTGATTTTACAGAATACCGCGCCGGTGCGGGTGCAGTTTTTATGGATGTCGGGGCAGATGGCGACGGTTTTGCTGCTTTTTTTGACCGCTGCCGCCGGTTTTACCATGGGCGTTATTGTTACCCTGCTGCTGAAGGGAAAAACACATCGTCCTCACGAGGAATCGGATGCGCCGTAGCTGTAGCCGTTTTTGCAAGTGTATAGTGGCACCCTGGAAATTTGGCGCACCACCACTCCGAGTCTGCCTGAATAATTTGGATGGGATTTGAGGAACAGCCGCTGCCTGGTTATTTTTGGTCTAACCAAATACCGACCAGTCCATCCGTTGCGCCAGGGCCTGCACTGCTTCGGTGCCCAGCAGTGAGTTCCCTTGTGCGGTCAGCCCGGGTGACCAGACGGCAATGGCTGCTTTTCCCGGGACAATCACCAGAATCCCTCCACCGACCCCGCTTTTTCCGGGCAAGCCGACCTTGTAGGCAAAATCCCCCGAAGCGTCATAGTGACCGCAGGTGATCATCAACGCATTGATGCGTCGCACCCGATCCGGGGAAATCAGCTGCGGCACGCCCGGAGCGTTGATTAAAAAACGCCCGGCCAAAGCCAGCTGACGACAACTCATTTCAATAGCACATTGATGAAAGTAGGTTCCCAGGGTCAGCTCCGGCTCATGGGTAAGATTATTAAAGCTGCGCAGAAAATGGGCCAGGGCAAAGTTGCGGTGGCCGGTTGTTTTTTCGGAAAGGGCTACCGCTTCGTTAATGTAGATATTACCATCATCGGCAGCGTACCTGATAAAATTGACCAATTCAGCCAGGGTTTCCGCCGGGGAGCTGCTCGCCAGAATTACATCAGTAACAACAATGGCGCCGGGATTGATGAAGGGATTACGCGGTATTCCCTGTTCCCGTTCAAGCTGCAGAATCGAGTTAAAGGCGTTGCCTGAAGGTTCTCTGCCGACACGTTCCCACAATTTATCGCCAACCATGCCCAGAGCCAGGGCCAGGGTAAAGACTTTCGAGATGCTCTGAATCGAGAAGGGAATTTCTGCATCACCAACAGTGTAGTGCTTGCCATCGGCCAGAGCGACGGCCAGGCCAAAATGGCCGGGATCAACAGACGCCAGTTCGGGAATATAGGTAGCTACCTCACCGCGGTCGCTGCGGGCTGAAATGCTGGTGTGGATCTGGTTGAGAATTTCCTGAACCGACATGGATCAACCCTTTTTCTGTGCGAGGTCAATGGGGGTAGAAAGACAGCGAACTGTACTCTACGGGGCAAGAGGGTTTGAGGTCAATTGCAAGTTGATGTCTGTGAGTTCATGTTGCGCTATGGTTTGGCTGGCAAGGGAGGACTTCAGGAAATATAACAAATTTAGTCTTCAAGTATTGTCTATATTGTGTATAATTCAAAACCCAGCACCACAATATATTGTGTTTGTAGTCATTACAGGAGGTTCTACGCTTATGGCAAAACGTTATCGAGTCATCAAGCGGGATGGCGAATCCGCCCCCCTTGATATCGCAAAAATCCGCAAGGTGATTCAGTGGGCTGCCGAAGGGCTGGATATCAATCCGATCAAACTCGAATCAAGTCTCGGACTGCATTTTCGCAACAATATGACCACGGGTGAAATTCACGAAACGGTGATCGAGACCTCCCTGCGGCTGACCTCCATCGAGGAACCTGACTGGCGCATCCTGGCAGCGCGCCTGAAACTGGTGGATTTTTACAAGCGAGTTCATATTGCCCGTGGCATTCCCTACGAATACCGCTATCCAAGCTATTGTGCGACGGTAAAAAACTTTGTCGACAAGGGGATCTATTCACCAGTGCTGCTGGAAAAATATTCCGACAAGGAGCTGCACAAGGCCGGTCAGTTTTTGAAGCAGGAATACGACTACGATTACGACTATGCCGGTATCAGCCTGCTGATCAAGCGCTATATGCTCGAATACGATAACCAGGTGATTGAAATGCCGCAGGAGGCATTACTGACCATCGCCCTGCTGATCGAGCAGAACCAGCCTTCGACGATCCGGTTACAGCGGGTGCGCGATACCTACACCATGCTCGCGCGCCGCAAGATTTCTCTGGCAACACCGATCCTCATCAATCTGCGCCGACCCAACGGCAATCTGTCCAGTTGCTTTATCACCGCTTTTGATGACGATACCAACAGCATCTTTCACACCTTCGAACAGGTCGGTCAAATCAGTTCCGGCGGCGGCGGCGTCGGGGTGAGCATCAGCCGCATCCGCTCCCACGGGGCGCGGATCCGTAATTCTCTGGGACGGGCCGGTGGGGTAGTGCCCAATATCCGGGTGGTCAATGACATCGCCCTGTATTTTAACCAGGGGGGCAAACGGGCTGGTGCCGTCACCGTAGCCCTGGATAGCTGGCATCTGGATATTGAGGATTTTCTTGAAATCCAGACTGAGAACGGTGATCAACGGCGCAAAGCTTATGATATTTTTCCGCAGGTCGTAGTTACTGATCGCTTTATGCGTGCGGTAGAACGCGGTGAGGACTGGTATCTGTTCGATCCCCATGAAATTCGCAGCAAGTATAGCATTGAGTTGGCTGATCTGTGGGGTGAAGAGTTTGAGACGGCTCTTGATCGTTTGTACCTGGAGGTAGAGGCCGGGCGTATTGAGCTGTTTGAAAAGGTTAACGCCAAATCTCTGTATAAACAGATCATGAAGGTGCAGATCGAAACCGGCATGCCCTATATTGCTTTTAAGGATACCATCAACCGCGCCAACCCCAATAAGCATGTCGGCATCATCCCCTGTACCAATCTGTGTGTCGAATCCTATTCGGTTGTCAAGCCGTCGCTCATCGGGCCACAGCGCTTTGACGGCACAACCCTGTGCCGCGATGTCGAGCCGGGGCTGGTGCATACCTGCAATCTGGTGTCGATCAATATGGCCAATCTGGAGGACGATGAACTGTCAGCCATTTGTGAAACCTCGGTGCGGATCCTGGATAACTGTATCGATATTACCGATGTGCCCGTCGCCGAGGGGCAGCGGCATAATGAACTGCTGCGCACCGTCGGCGTCGGGATGATGGGGCTGGCCGACTATCTGGCGCGGCGTAATATTCCCTATACTGCAGCGGCGGCGAAGGCGGGTGAAATCGGCGAGGCATTTGCTTATCATTGTACGGTGGCCAGTTGCCTTCTGGCCGAAGAGCGCGGCGCTTACCCTCTGTATGAGGGGAGTGAATGGGCGCAGGGAAAAATTATCTGTCGCGACCGGCAGTGGTTCAAAGAGCACGGCAAGCTGGATTGGGACGCCTTATTCGACCGGATTGCCGAACACGGCATCCGCAACAGCCATATCACCGCCATTGCTCCCAATACCAGCAGTTCGATCGTTCAGGGCTGTACCGCGAGCGTGTTGCCGATCTTCAGCAAGTTTTATATCGATAATAACAGTAACGGTACCGTGCCTATCGTTCCACCCTACATCAAAGACAAACTCTGGCACTATCAGGAGTCAAAACATATTGATCAGCGCGATGTCGTCAATCTGGTCGCCCAATTGCAAACCTGGGTGGACACGGGCATTTCCATGGAACTGCTGTTCAACCTCAACAACAATCTGACCGCGAAAGATATTTATGAGACTCACCTGCTGGCCTGGAAAAAAGGGTGCAAGGCGATATACTATACGCGCAGTATTCAGAAAAACAGTAATCTGATGACAGACAAAGAGGAGTGTGCCTCCTGCGCGGGGTAAAAAAGTTATATCCAAGGAGAAAATGTATGCAAGCGAAAAAACTGTTTAACCCGACCGGGGATGATTCCCTGGAGACCCGGCGCATCATCGGCGGTAACAGCACCAATATCTTCAATCTCAATAATGTCCGCTACCAGTGGGCCAACCGCATGTACCGCAACATGATGGCCAATTTCTGGATTCCGGAAAAAACCGACCTCTCAAGTGATCTTGAACCTTACAAGCATTTGACCGTCGAAGAGCGTCAGGCTTATGACGGGATACTGTCCTTTCTGATCTTCCTCGATAGTATCCAGACCAACAATCTCTCCAATATTAATGATTTTATCACCGCCCCGGAGATCAACCTGCTGCTCGCTATCCAGCAATACCAGGAGGCGATTCACAGTCAGAGTTATCAGTATACGGTCGAGTCGATCATCCCGGCAGATCGACGCAATTCGATTTACGATAAGTGGCGCTCCGATAAGGTGCTGTTTGAGCGCAACAAATACATTGCCCAGATCTACCAGGATTTTATCGATGAACCGACGCAGGAGCACTTTTATCGGGCGATTATCGCCAATTACCTGCTTGAGGGGCTCTACTTTTATAACGGCTTCAATTTCTTCTACAATCTGGCCAGCCGCCACCTGATGCTCGGCACCTCGGAAATCATCCGTTACATCAATCGTGATGAATTGACCCACTGTGTTTTATTTGAGTTGATTGTGCGTGAGATCCGCGAACTGGAACCGGAGTTTTTCCCTGCCGCCGAGGTTGAAACCATGTTCCGTACCGCTGTTGAGCAGGAAATAGGCTGGACTCGTCACATCATCGGCGATGGTATCCTCGGCATCAGCGAGGAGACTACCGAGCTTTATACCAAGTGGCTGGCGAACGAACGTTGGACCAAGCTTGGGTTCAGCGGCACGCTATATGAAGGGTACGACAAAAACCCCTATCTCCATCTGGAAAAACTGGCCGACACGGAAGGGGAAGGGAGCGTCAAGAGCAACTTTTTTGAATCAACCGTCTCGGCCTACAATCAGTCGTCGGTGCTCGACGGTTGGGATGATTTTTAACGCGGCGGTGTAAAAACTCGCCAACTGCGGCGGTGCAAAATTCAGGGCGCAATACATTGCACCCCGACCGATAACAAAGGGTCTGCACCGGTGCCGACCCTTTGTTATGTGCCTTTTTATTGTTTTACTGCTGCGATTTCCAGGCCGATTTCTACCGTATCACCAACAACAACCCCACCGGTTTCCAGTGCGCGGTTCCAGTTAAGACCAAAATCCTTACGGTTTACCTCTCCTGTAGCAACAAAACCGGCGCGTTCGTTGCCCATATGATCCGTCATTGCTCCAACAAAAGATCCGTTCAGGGTGATTTCTTTGGTCACGCCGCGAATGGTGATATCACCGACAACCCTGATGTTGTCACCGGCGCCCGAGACCGTCTTGCTGGTAAAGCTGATAGTTGGGTGGTTGGCAACATCAAAAAAGTCATCGCTGCGCAAGTGTTCGTCGCGTTTTTCATCACGAGTGTTGACAGTTGCAGTGTTGATCGTGGCTGCTGCCGCAGTGAGTGTTTTGGCCACAGGATCAACATCCACACTGCCGGAAAACTCGTTGAATGTTCCGCGCACCTTGAAAAACATCAGGTGGTTAACGCTGAAATGGATCTGGCTGTGGGTGGCATCAACCATGTAGGTGGTGGCCGCAACACTGTTGATGGCAAAAAACAAGAATATTGCAGGAATCAATATGAATATTTTAAACATGAGAATCTCCTTTTGGGGACAGGGCTTATTTATGACTATTATAGTTATGTTTTGGGTCTTTGTCTTCAGCGACCGGTAAAAATTATCAGTTTTTTTTGGATGACCCGGGAACATTGGTGGTGATTGAATGCGATTCCTCACAAAACCTGTTAGGATAGCTTATATGAAGACTGATAACTTTGATGACATTTTGGAGCAGGTGGTTGACGCGGCGGAAAACGGCTCATTTCAACTTGCCATAACCTTCTTGAGTCAGGCTGGGGAATATGCCAACAGTCCGTTGCTGCAAAGCTATCGGGCCTATTGTCTGGCTGGGCTCACGCGTGAGCGCCGGCAACAGCGCGAAGCCGTGATCCTCTGTCAGGAATCGATAAGGGCTGATTCTGCTAACTCGGTTCACTATCTGCTGCAGGGGCGGATTCTGCTGTTGATGGGGGATCGCAAAAATGCCATCAGGGTCTTCCAGGCAGGACTTAAGGTTGCGCCGAACCCTAAAATTATCGCTGAGATAAAACGCATCGGGATGCGCAAGACGGCGGTTTTTGAGAAGCTGGATCGCAATCATCCGTTGAATGTTTACCTGGGGAAATTGTTCAGTCGCCTGGGATTCAGATGATTTGACCCGGTGCTGAACAGATACCTGACGGCTAGCGCAGTCCGAGCCGAGCAAGGAGTTTTCCCAGAAAGCGGTTGAGGGGGTGGTTGCGTTTGAGACCAGTCATCACCGGGGGTTTGCGCAGCCCCATCTTGTTTATTTCGTTGAGAAGACGTGGATCTTTATTGATTTTGGCCCCCTGGCGGAGAACCTGTACGGCCTTGTCCTTGTCGTCAGTGAGTAGATGGATGCGCCCAAGCAGCAGATAATGGGTGGGATTGTCAGGCTCACGGCGGATTGATTCGATGCAGGTTTTAGCTGCAACCTGGGTTCGCCCCTGGCTTTTGGCCAGACAATAAGCAAGATAGCTGCGTACTTCCGGGATGTTGTGCTGCTCTGCAACCTGGCTGAAGAACACCTGGGCGGAAGGGATGTACCCCTTTTCCACCGCTTCCCTGCCTTTGTTGAGCAGATCATTGAGCTCATTCGGTTGCATCGGTTACAGAGTTCCTCTTTTTAACGATGTTGTCATTCGTCCATAAACGATCATACTAACTGAATCTGTTCGTTGATACCATTCTTTATGATAGCCTGGTACCATCAGCTATCTGATGTTTGTATGCGGCGGATTGCTCTTTGATTTTCCTTGGCAAGCCATTAAAATGACCAGATATTTGCCTTTAGCCTGGAGGAATAGCATGAAAATCGTTAAGGATATTTTGGCTGAAAAAGGTAGCTGCGTGGTCACGATTCGTGAGGATCAAACCATCGAGGAAGCGTTGGCCTTGCTGGTTAATGTCGGTATCGGGGCGCTGGTGGTAGTCAATAGTGCAAATAAGGTGGCTGGGATTTTTTCCGAACGCGACTGCATCCGTAACCTGGTAATCCGCAAAGAAACGGTGTTGGGATTGCAGATGAAAGACGTCATGAGCTATCCAGTGCTCTATGTTGACCCTGAACGGACGGTCGATGAATGTATGTCGCTGGTCACCGAAAAGCGCTGCCGACACTTACCGGTCATGGTCGATGATAAATTGGTGGGGCTGGTGTCCATCGGCGACCTGGTGAAGGCGACCATTTCGGAGAAGGAATTTTTGATTCAGCAGTTGACGCACTATATCCAGTCGGGCGGCTAATCGGCGCTGCAAAAATGCCGATTCAGGGCTGCTTCCAGGGCTCCGGCCACCTGTTCGGCGTTGAGGTTGGTGCAATCCTGAGTCAACTGGGCGTACTTTTCGTAGAGGGGCACGCGCTGTTGGTAGAGATGGGCGAGGGTTTGCCCCTTGCGCATCACCAGGCCGCGCTGACCCATATCGGCCAGGCGTTGTTCAAGGTCGGTCAAAGGCACCTGCAGATAAACGAAAACCCCCTTGCCGGCCAGGGCCTCCATCCCTCTGGGGCAGTAAATCACTGAGCCACCGGTAGCAACGACGCTGTTTTGTACATCGAGATCGATTAGGGTCTGTTCTTCGATTTCGCGGAAGTGCGGCAGACCATGCGTATCGATGATCTGTTGCAGGCGTGCACCACAACGTGACTGAATCAGTAGGTCGGTGTCGACAAAATCAAAGCCGAGGCGTTTGGCGAGGATCACGCCGACGGTGCTTTTGCCGGCACCGGGCATGCCGATTAAAATAATATTATTGTTCATCGTTTTTTACCTGAAGGAAAGTCAATGAAAGTGATTGCCATTAATGGTAGTCCCCGCCCGCAGGGGAATACCAATCTGTTGCTGAAAACTGTCTGTGAGCCCCTTGAAGCGGCCGGGATCAGCACGGAAATTATTCAGCTGAGCGGAACCAATCTGCGTGGTTGCACCGCCTGTATGAAATGCGTGGAAAACAAGAACCGGCGCTGTATTATCGACTCAGACCCCCTCAACGACATCCTGCAGAAGATTTATCCTGCCGATGGTGTTGTGCTCGGTTCACCGACCTATTTTGCCGACGTTACCACGGAAATGAAAGCTTTTATCGACCGCAGCGGTTTCGTCTGCCGCGCTAATGGCCATCTCTTAAGACGCAAGGTTGCTGCCGGTGTGGTTGCCGTGCGCCGCGCAGGCTCCATGCACGCCTTGCAGACCCTGCAGAACTATTTTCTCATCAATGAGATGATTGTCCCCGGCTCAAGTTACTGGAATATTGCCTATGGACGTGCTCCCGGTGAGGTTGCTAATGACACGGAGGGTATGGATACCATGACCCGCCTCGGTGAAAATATGTCCTGGCTGATGAGCAAAGTTTGTGGTTAAAGAAAATAAGGAGGAATTGAATGAGTAGAGCAGAAGACGATCAGTCCATGCCGATTGCTATCACCCTGGAGCCCGGCACCTATTTTCGCTGCACCTGCGGAAAATCTGACAGCCTGCCATTCTGCGATGGTCACCATCAGGCGGGAGGGCAGGTACCGATTCGCTTCACCATTACCGAGCGGGAACGGGTGTACCTGTGTACCTGCTGGAAAACCGACAACCCGCCGCATTGTGATGGGTCCTGCGGGGTGGCACTACCTTAATCGGGGGTTATTGCTTCGGCGACAAAACAGTTAAAAGTTAGTATCTGTTCAGCACCGGGTCGGGAATCCTATGTCAAGGGACGCTTTTCGTCATCCATGACCGCTTTTTGTCGCCGTCCATGGCGACAAAAACCCTTGCCACAGGACCCCCGACCCGGCGCAAGGATAGTGCTGAATAGCAACGCACGCCGCGCTGCGCCGTCTTGTCATAAAGCAACTTTTTTAAGTTACTCAGAAGAAGTTACAAAAGTTAAACTCTTATCGTCATTCCCGCGAAGCCTGCACTCGAATGATTGTGTCGGGTGGCGGGAGTCCAGTGAGGTTTTAGGCTGTTAAAGACTGGATCCCCGACAAAAGCATTCGGGGATGACAGGCTATTTACTCACCGAAGCAATAATGCAGATACAGGTTATTTTTCGCTACGGCGCCGGCAATGTTACCGCTGTTCCCAGAACCAGTACATGGCGAACATCAAGCCCGGGGTCTTGGCTTTGCTTTCGTCATAGATGAAAGCGCGAGCGTCCTTGCAGGGAAGGTACTCAAGGATGATTTCCTCAGAGTGAATCCCGCCACCGTTGTGAATTTTCATGGAATCGTCGATTTCAGCGTAAAACAGATGTTGTCTGTTGCCGCTGACGCCGACATTGGTGAAAAAAGAGCTGATTTTGCTGATATTCTCCACGGGAACAGCAAAGCCGCATTCCTCATCGATTTCTTCCCGGGCAATCTGCCCCAGGGACACATCCTTGTCGACCAATCCGGCACAGAGTTCGTAAGTACATAAATGTACCGGGTGATTCATGTGTACCGCCGGGCGGAACTGCTTTACCAGCAAAAAAGCCTCCTTATCGCGATGATAGAGGAGGATGGCGACACTGTCGTGGCATTTGACGGCTTCCCAGGTGCAATCATTGCCATTCTGGCGGTAATGCAGGCGCACCGGTTTGACGAATTGCCCTTGATTCAAAGGGGCGGTATGAAAATCGCTGATGTTAAATGGCATAATGGTTTCTTGTGTGATGTCGGGGCACGGCGCGCCGTGCCCCGACGGAA
>NZ_JCBCBS010000040.1:0-2556 GCF_059864205.1 Pelovirga sp. | reverse complement strand
TCGATGACCTCCAGATCCCCTTCAAGTTCATATTCCCAACTGGGCAAATCCATATCGGACAGTCTGATTTTGATCTTACCGCCGATCATGGCACTATCAATATCCGGCAAATCATCATCGTCAGGGTCAGTGTTTTGAAAGGCTGTTGCAACATCAGTAAAACCAGCATCGGTCCCGGTTTCCTTAAATGCAGCAATGGCCGCCAGGGTGTTGAGGTGGTTGTTCTTCAGCTTTGTCAAGGTCAAGCGAAAGGCTTCAACGGAGCTTTCAAGGCGCTTGAGCAGGTTGATGGTCATCAGTGCCTGCAAGCTCCGTTCACGATCGACCTGACGGAGCTTCCCCTTACCGCCACTGACCTCGGTGTCGTAGATTTCTTCATACTTGGGCAAACGGCTTGGCAAAATGTAGCTGACCGGAGCATAGACCGCCAGCTTGAGAATCGATAGCTGCGCAAAAATCTCATTGAAACCGATAACGTCACTGCGATGGGTCAGCTGACAGTGGAATGAGAGGGGCTTGCGGCGTTCCGGAAAGTCCCCAATATCTGCCGTGTCATAAAAGGTTTCAATATGTTTACGGGAGCGGGCGATGGTAACGCTGTCGAGTAATTCAAAAAAATCAAAGTCGAGGGCATTGAGGATCGCTGTAGCGGTACGCTCTTCGGCAGGCAGGGTCGACCAGGCATTAAACGCCGCTTGTGCCCGGCGAAAGATTTCGTCAATTCCCTTATTAGTGCGCAGCCTGCTGTTCAGATTGTCGGCGTCCCCTTCATAGGCTAAAGCAAGCTGGTTGCGCAGATCATTAAAGCGGTTATTAACCGGGGTAGCTGAAAGCATCAGCACCTTGGTTTTGACGCCTTCGCGAATGACCGAGTTCAGCAGCTTCTGGTAGCGGGTTTCCCGGTCTTTGTAAACATCGTTATTGCGGAAGTTATGGGATTCATCAATCACCACCAGATCGTAGTTCCCCCAGTTAATCCGATTGAGGGGAATACCATACGATTCGCCGCTGGTGCGTTGCAGATCAGTGTGGCACAGCACATCGTAATTAAAGCGATCCTTGACGAAGATATTGGTTTTCAGGTTGCGGTTGTAGTTGAGCCAGTTATCGGCAAGTTTTTTGGGGCACAACACCAGAACCGAGCGGTTGCGTAGTTCGTAATATTTGATGACAGCCAGGGCTGTGAAGGTTTTACCGAGGCCGACACTATCTGCCAGAATACAGCCGTTAAAAGTTTCCAGCTTGTTGATGATCCCGGTTGCAGCATCCCGCTGAAAGTTGAACAACTTTTGCCAGATCAGACTGTCCTGAAAACCGGTGCGGTCATTGGGCAGAACATCTTCTGATATGTCTTCAAGAAACTCGGTGAAGATGTTGTAAAGCATCTGGAAGTAAATCCGCTCAGGGGAATTTTCCTGATAGACGGATGCGATATGGTCACAGAGACGTTCCGTCACATCTTCGAGTTTGTCTGGGTCATTCCATATCTGGTTAAACAGATTCAGGTAGGCGGAGGTTGTGACGGAATCATCCAGCTTGTTGACAAAATTCGAGACGGCATTGCCCTGCTGGTAGCCTAGATCAACGGCAGTAAATCCATGCAATGGCATGTAGGCGGCTTTCGGCTCACCATCCTGAACACAGGCAAACTGCTGCATGGGAGCCTTGCCCCGGTTGGAGCGAAACACAGCCTTACGGCGCATCCAGTCAGCACACTCCTTTGCTATAGCTCGCTGCGTCAGTTTGTTTTTCAGCTGGATTTCAAACTCACTGCCATAGAAACTGCGCTCACGCTCAGCCTTGGGAATATGGAACTCCCGGCGCTCTTTTCTGATTCTATCGGTGACTTCATCAGGGACAAAGGTAGGGGATGTAAAGATAAACTCAAGTGATTCAACGGATTCAAGCTGCTCTTTAAGGGCTTGAAAAGCATAGATCGAAAAGCAGGACGCAGCAATTTTCAACTTAGAGCCGCGAGCGATGACCGTTTTCAGATCATCCCCAAGCAACGTATTGATATTGTCGATAATCTGCATGCCGGCTTCCTGCCTTAGGATGTTGATGCTTTCTTAGTGACTGCCTGAATCTTTACTCACACAGTACTGATGTAAATGCGGCTGTGAAAATTGAAATAAAAAACCGCCTCACCAATGAAGGGTGAAAAAGCGGCTATAGAGATTGGATTGACGATGTTGTTGGCTGCATCATATCCCCCAGTTATCAAAACAGCCCACATACTAAGACATTGATGCTGGATGTGCCAGAAAAAAGCCCCGTTAACCTTCTGGGATATGCTCTGGAGGCGATCACAGGGGGAATGTTTTTCCATAAAGGGAAGGAACAGGGTGAACGGTAGTGGCGCTGATGTTCAGGGGGCGCTCAAAGGCCTGTTCGAACAGGTCACATTTGCTGCGAGCGCCGTAGAGTTCTACCGACATTTCGCGCGCGCTGATGAGGGACATTTCAAAACTTTGGTCGGTCAGTCGGCACTCAATTTTTTCAACCTGACGATTGCGCCGGCGGTCAAGGCCATCGGCCAGCCGCACGATGCCGCCG
>NZ_JCBCBS010000028.1:0-27182 GCF_059864205.1 Pelovirga sp. | reverse complement strand
TCGATGGGGCAACTGGCCATGATGGTTCCTTTTGTCTTAATTCAAACTACCGATTAAACGATTTTCCCGCTTCCGCACCCTTTCCATCGATCAGGGGTTGCTCTTTGTCCAAATCGAAATCGCTATCGGGATCGAAATCGTTCTTACCGGTGCCGTAGACCGCCTGATCCTCTCGAACCTGGTAGCCCCGACCACCCAGACGGCTGAGCATCGCCGCCACGCGATCAAGGTCAGCTTTACGGCTCTGACTCTCCGCCTCCCGCAAAGCTTTGCCAACAACCAGCACATCCTGAATGGCGGCGCATTCCAGCGCTGAACCGCGCGCGATCTCAAAATAACGTCTGCGATCCGCTTCGGCTGTCTTGCCGTTGCCTTCGGCAATATTCAGCGGTATCGACTGGCTCGCACGCAACCACTGATCTCGGGCCGCCCGATGGACACCATTGAGTTTCCCGGCCTTCTCGTACACCCAGGCGACGTAGTCGATCGAAAGGCGGTAAACATCAAGCTTCTCGTGGCCAAGTGTCATTTCTTTATGATCCCGATTTCGATTTCGATTTCGATCCCGATTTCGATTGTTCAACCCCCGCTCGCACGATCGCAGTTTTCGCCATGAGGGTTCCTTTCTGTTACACCGACAGACGTTCTTTCAATAATTTGTTCACCAATCCCGGATTCGCCTTGCCCTTGCTTTCTTTCATCACCTGACCGACAAAAAAGCCCATCAGTTTTTCCTTGCCACCCCGGTATTCCGCCACTTCCGTTGGGTTAGCGGCAATCACCTCAGCAATAATGGCAGCAAGGGCAGCGCTATCACTGACCTGTTTGAGGCCCCTTTCAGCGATGACTTCGTCGGCGCTTTTGCCCGTCTGCCAGATGGCACTGAAGACGGTTTTGGCGATCTTGCCGGAGATGCTGTTATCCTCGATGCGCTTCAAGATTCCGGCGAGTAATTCGGGCGTCACGGGACAATCATCAATAGCGACATTGTTCTCCCTGATGGCACCGAGCACCTCCCCCATCACCCAGTTGGAGCAGAGTTTCGGATTGTTATGCCGTACCACCAGCGCCTCGAAATATTCCGCCAATGGGCGCTCAGCCGACAGCACTGCGGCATCGTAAGCAGGCAATCCCAGCTGTTCTTCGTAACGCCGGCGTTTCTGATCCGGCAGCTCCGGCAAGGCGGCACGCACCTCGGCGATCCAGCCTTCCGAAACTTCCAGCGGCAGCAGATCGGGGTCAGGGAAATAGCGATAATCGTGGGCCTGTTCCTTACCGCGCATGGAACGGGTCACCCCGGCGTCAGGATCAAACAGGCGCGTTTCCTGCACCACCTTGCCCCCCTCTTCGATCAGCTCAATCTGCCGCTCGACCTCATAATCGATAGCCTGCTTGATAAAACGGAAGGAATTGAGATTTTTCAGCTCAGCACGGGTGCCCAACTCAGCCTGGCCAACAGGGCGCACTGACACGTTGGCATCACAGCGGAAAGAGCCTTCCTCCATGTTGCCGTCACACACCCCCAAGTAAACGACGATCTGATGGAGCTGTTTCAGATAGGCAATGGCCTCGGCAGCACTGCGCATGTCCGGCTCCGACACCACTTCGAGCAGGGGCGTACAGGCGCGGTTGAGGTCAACCAGCGAACCGGCATTGGCAGCATGGAGCAGCTTGCCGGCGTCCTCTTCCATGTGGATGCGGGTAATGCCAATGCGCTTGGCGGCAAACTCCTCACTACTGATATCAAGCCAGCCCTGTTCGCAGATGGGCAGCTCAAACTGGGAAATCTGATAGCCCTTGGGCAAATCGGGATAGAAGTAGTTTTTTCGGGCAAAGATGGAATAAGGGGCAATCCGGCAGTTGGTGGCCAGACCGGTTTTAATCGCGGCGTTGACCACCTCCCGGTTGAGCACCGGCAGCGCTCCCGGTAATCCCAGGCAGACCGGACAGGTCTGACTGTTGGGAGATTGGCCAAAGGCGGTGGAGCAGCCACAGAAAATCTTGGTGGCGGTGGTCAACTGGACGTGAACTTCCAGACCGATAACGGTTTCATAGCGAGTCTTCATCAGGTTCCCCTGTTGTGTTCAGCGGTTGATACTCAAAAGCAGTGAATCCCGGCGTCTTACAATGTCGGCCGGCACGTATGCCAGTCGGTGGCCTGCTCAAAGGCCCAGGCTGCCTGCAACATCTCTTCTTCCCCAAAAGGCTTGCCGATCAACTGCAGGCCGATGGGCAACCCGGCAGCGTCAAAGCCACAGGGAATACTCCTGGCGCAGGTGCCGGCGAGATTGGCCGGAATGGTGAAAATATCTGACAGATACATCTGTAGCGGATCGTCCATTTTTTCGCCGATTTTAAAGGCGGCAGTAGGTGCTACCGGTGTCAGCAGCAGATCAACCTGTTCGAATGCCTTGAGAAAATCCTGACGGATCAGGGTGCGGACTTTCTGCGCCTTGAGATAGTAGGCATCATAGTAACCGGAAGAGAGGGCGTAGGTACCAAGCATGATACGACGCTTGACCTCGGCACCGAAACCGGCGCTGCGGGTCTGCTGATACATATCGATCAGGCCGCCACCGGTGCAGTGGCGCACGCCGAAACGCACGCCATCGTAACGGGCAAGGTTGCTCGAGGCCTCAGCAGTGGCAATCAGATAGTAACAGGCCACCGAATAATCGGTATGGGGCAGGCTGACCGGTACCAGTTCAGCGCCCAGGCCGCGGTAAACCTCAACCGCTGCGTCAACAGCCGCTTTTACCGCTGGATCCAGCCCGGCAATAAAATATTCCTGCGGCAGACCGATTTTTTTACCGGCGACACCGTCACGCAAACTGGCCTGATAGTCGGGCACCGGGCAATCCACCGAGGTTGAGTCGCAGGGGTCGTAGCCGGCAATAGCTTCCAGCAACAGGGCGCAATCTTCAACTGTGCGGGTAATGGGGCCGACCTGGTCGAGGGATGAGGCATAGGCAATGACGCCGTAACGCGAGACGCGCCCGTAGGTCGGCTTGAGTCCGACGACGCCACAGTGGGCGGCCGGTTGACGGATCGAACCGCCGGTATCAGTGCCCAGAGCGGCCACCACCTGACCGGCAGCAACTGCGACGGCACTGCCGCCGGAAGAACCGCCAGGCACATGGTTGGTATCCCAGGGGTTGCGACACACCCCGGCGGCGCTGCTTTCGTTGGAGCTGCCCATGGCAAATTCATCCATGTTGAGCTTGCCGACAATCACTGCCCCCTGCTCACGCAGGCGTTCCACCACAGTGGCATCGTAAACCGGCACATAGTTGGCAAGGATCTTCGAGCCACAGGTGGTGCGCAACCCTTTGGTGCTGAAGATATCCTTCAAGCCCAGGGGGATCCCGGTCAGGGTTGCGGCCTTACCCGCGCTTAGCCGGACATCCGCTGCCGTTGCATCCTGGAAGGCACTGTCGTCACAGCGGCTGACAAAGGTATTGAGCTGGTCATCAGTGTTGTCGATACGCTCAATACACCGGCGGGTCACGGCAACGGCGCTTGTGCGTTGCGCCTGCAACTCCTCACGCAAGCCGCTGATTGTTAACTGTAATACTGACATAGATTTCTTTTCTCCCTGGACCCTGCCGACTTATTCAATCACCTTTGGTACCTGGAAACACCCATCTGCCCCGTGCGGCGCATTAGCAAGAGCAGCCGCAGTACCAATGGAGGTTACCACCTGGTCGACCCGAAACGCATTGGCCATGGGTACGGCATGAGCAGTCGGGATAATACCGTCGGTATTCAGTTCGTTGAGTTTGTCAACATAACCCAATATCGCGTCCATCTGCCCGGTCATGGTTTTCAATTCCTCCGGAGTCAGGGACAGCCGTGCCAATCCGGCGACGTAGGCAACATTCTTTTCACTAATTTTCATAACACCTCTCTAACTGGGTTGATCAGCTACATTGGCAACTTGGCAAATAACATCCTCGTAAACTTAGTAGGATAGCACTCCGGCAACGATGATATCAAGCCGCAGCCGCCGTGAATCTGATCACCGCTGCGGCGACTGCGGTCAAGGCCTTGCTCCCCAGTGCATCCGGGTGGCTGATGATGTGCGGCTCACCGGCATCACCGGCAACCACCACCTGGGGATCAAGGGGCACCTGGGCGAGCAGGGCAACGCCGGTTTTCTCAGCCAGTGCGGCGGCACCTCCCTGCTTGAAGATGGGGGATGACTCGCCACAATGAGGACAGATAAAGCCGCTCATATTCTCCACCAGGCCAACCACCGGCAGCTTCAGTTCACGACAAAAGCTCAGGGACTTTTCCACATCGGTCAGAGCAACATCCTGGGGCGTGGTCACCACGACAGCAGCGGCTCTATTCCCGAGCAACTGCACCGCACTCAACGGTTCATCGCCAGTTCCGGGCGGGCAATCAAGGAGCAGAAAATCAAGATCACCCCATACCACGTCTGCGAGTAACTGTAAAATGGCGCCGTGCTTCATCGGCCCACGCATGATGGTGGCGCTGCCGTCGCCGGGCAACAACAGCCCCAGGGACATCAGCTTGATCCCATACACGTTGAGGGGATGAATACCCTCTTCATCCATCACCGGACGATCTCCTCGGACCCCGAACATGGTTGGCAGACTTGGTCCATGCAGATCGATATCGAGTAGTCCGACCTTTTTGCCGGCGTTGGCAAGCGCCAGTGCCAGATTAACAGCGGTGGTACTTTTACCAACACCACCCTTGCCCGACATGACGACAATTTTCTGCTTTACCGTACACATGCGCAGCGCCAGCGCCTGCATCATGTGCTGTTGCTGATCCTGGGGGTTGCCCGGCTGCTTGACCGAACAACTGCTGTCCTGACAACTATCACAATGACCCATGGTTTATCTTCTCCTTAGGATGATTTATGCCGGTCCTGAGCCAATGAGCCCCAAAAGCTTCAATCAACTCGTCGATTTCCCCCGCATCGTACCCCTCACACTGCAGCTCGATACGGTAATCCTTGAGCAGTTGTGCTGCTGAGCGCGCATCGCCCTGCTGACGATAAATGCCGAGCAGTTGCTTGATCAATGCATCGGTGGTTGGATCAAGAACCAGCCCGTTGCGCAAGAGAACAGCGGCCTGCTGATAAGCATGGCGGCGCGCCAACAAGCCGGCAAGGGCCTGCAGTTGCTCAAGACGCAACTGGTTGAACTGATCGCGATAGCGCGGCAGATCATCGCCGAGCTCGTAACCGTCCAAAAACTTACCCTGCCACAGCCGCTCCATCCGCCATAAACGCTGCTCGGCCTGCCAGTGTTGCTCGCGCTGCAAATGATAACGGGCACGTTCCATGTGCTGCACAAAGAGATGAACATCGACCCCGACATGATGTAGCGCCAGCATCCCCTTGCCCAGCACCAGATAATGGTAACGGACCCCTTTCCCAAATACTTCTTCCAGGGCTTTGCGCAACCGGCTATGGGCTGCATCAAAATTGTTACGGGCCTTGACCGGCGGACTGTCGGGCCATATCTGCCCCATCAGCACCTCGATGCTCAAGGTGCGTTGTGGTGCCATCAGTAACAGCGCCAGCATCAGCCGTGATGACTGACCAACCTGGTTGAGATCGAAACACTCCAGACCCTTTTGCACGGTAAAACCACCCAGGGTACTGATCTCTATCCTTCCCACAGGCTGTTGCTGATCATCAACATCGAGATGGAGATATTTTCCCAACAACGGCAGCAACAATTCCCGCTCCCTTGCGGCAGAAAGCAGCGGCAGCAACTGCCTCAGCAATTCGCCGGTTAATCCCCAGAAAAAGAGGGTTCGTTGGCGCCGCAACAGATCAAAAAAAGCATGCAGATGTTCATCCGCTGCCGGTCGCTGCCCCAGGCGCCGACACACCACCGCCAGCCAGGCATGAAGACCGGTTCGCAGACGCTCCTCACCCAACTGCTGTGATGCACTCAGAGCATCAGCAAAAAAACGATAGGCGCGGTCTGGTTGATCAAGAACAACGCAGGTAACACCCGCCAGCAGCAGATTTTCCAGCCGACACACCAGCCCACCCGCCTGGCGACGTAATTCCAACCCCTTTTCCAGATCGGCGTTTGCCGCACCGCTGGTGCCACCCTGTGCTTTGATCAAACCCCGCAGTTGTATCAGCAGACTGCGCAGATGATCACTGCTGCCGCCGCGCAGGGAATTCAGTGCCGTTTCAATGAACTGTTCAGCGGGTTCCTGCTGATCGCGGGCAACCAGCAGGCTGGCAGCATAATACCCGTAGAGAGGATCAATCAGAGCACGTTGCTGCTGTTGCAATGGACAGTCACGGGTCAGAAATGCCTGTTGCTGATGTAATCCCGACAGGGTCCCATCGATCAGCAGCAGGTCGAAAGCGGCCTGGTGAATCATCAGCCATTCGAAATAACTGTAGTGATCTGCCGGAGCACTGTAAGCCTGCTCAAAAGCGGTACGGGCGACCAGGACGCGCCCCTGATGCAGAGCCAGCCGCACCCGCAACAATTGCAGGCGGGTAAGGGCTGAGCCGGGCCCGGCCTGCTGAGCCTGGGCAAGAGCATGATCGAGAATTTTTTGCGTAGCTACCAGCTCACCAACAAAACAGATCTGACCCAAACCAAGGGCAAAAGCAATAGTCAGCTGTTCGCCCACCGCCAGCGTCGGCATCACCTGGTCAGCCAGTTGCGCATAATCAGCAAAACGTGAATGCCAATCGTTCCAGTTGCCATCGACATAGATGGTCTGTAACAGCTGCCAGGACTGAGCGAGGACCATCCCGCGCGCGTCGTCTTTACTTGCGAACAGTTGATAAGCCAGTTCCAGCCAAAGAGCGGAATCTGCGGCCAGATTGTTCAGGCGCATCATGCCGCGCAACAGCGACTGCCAACCACAACCTGCCACCGTATCATCGCCAATCTGGTCGAGAATCTGTATTGAAATACAGGCGTCTTCCAGCTGCAACAGATCCGCGCCGCACAGGCTGAGCAATTGTGAAACCTCCGTGTATTGGCCTGCACCGATCAGACAGGCCAGTAATGGCAACATCTGCCCGCGCTCGCGATACCAGTCGCCGGCAATGCGATAAACCTCCAGGCGTTCGGCATCACTCAGCAGCTGTTGCGCCTTATTGCGTAACAAGGTTTTGACCTGAGGATTAAACAGCAGGCAGTCTTCCTTGTCTCCGATCTGTACCAGAGACAACTGATGGCGCATAAGATAATCAAGACCGGCAGCAATGTCAGCTATTTCACTCAATGTCCCGGCCAGTACCAACGGAATACTTTCGAGCAGGGACAGTTTCAGCAGGGTGCGGCGCCAGGGGAGGGGGAAATCACTGATCAGCTTTTCATAAAAAAGACGATTATCCTGGCCAGCGGCCACAGGCAGGTCGACGGCCAACTGGCGCAGCCATTGTTCGTCGGCAGCGGCTAAAAAACCGTCACCGGAGACCAGCAGCCCGCTGAGCCAGCGCACCTGGGTCGAATGCCCTGCGAGTTGCTGCTGCAGCTGCGCTGTCCTGGTTGCCTGGGCGCGTTCGTTTTCGCACAAACGCAGCATGACCTTGATGCGTGCCAGCATTTCGACGTTGCTGATCGGCTTGCTAATGAAGTCGTGGGCGCCAACCTCAAGCCCTGCCGCACGCAGTTGCGGTGAAGCGATGTGAGCGGTCATCAGTACCACAGGAATGCGTGCTGTACGCGGGTGCAGGCGCAACTGGCGGCACATTTCCAGACCATCCATCCCCGGCATTTGCACGTCAATAAAGGCCCCGTCAATCTGCGCCGCTGTTACCAGGTTCAATCCTTCTCTGGCATTGGCGGCAGTCAACAGCTGCACGTCGGGCAGATCGAGGGCGATGATCTGGGTGATCAGCTGCAGATTGATCGGGTTGTCATCGACCAGCAGCAAGGTATAGGGGGAAGGAATTGCGAGCATCAACCCTCTTTTGTCAACCCGGCATCAGGCCGGCGAATTTGAGCAATAATTTCTTGGTCCCGACGGAATTGAAATACACCGTCACTTTCTGTTGATCACCACTGCCTTCAAGCCGCCGGACAACACCGGGACCGAACTTGAGATGACGTACCCGGGCCCCTAAACGCAAACCTCCTGTATCAGCGGGATGATCTGTCGGCGCGGGGGTCGGCCGAGCTGCCGGCTGCCGGGTGATCATTTCGGCTGACTGATCCATTTCTTCTGCTGCGACCAGATCGGCCAGCCCGGCCAGATTGTGCGCCGCTGACCGTGGCGCTGGAGCAGCGTTGGCGGCTGTCGTAGGCGCTAGCGCGGCGCGGTACCCGGCAAGCAACGTCGCTGGAATATCGGCAAGAAAACGGCTGGGTGCATTGAATTGCCAGGTGCCGTAAACCCGGCGCCGCCGGGCATGGGACAGATAAAGTTTGCGCATCGCCCGGGTCATGCCGACATAGCAGAGCCGTCGCTCCTCATCGAGGTCAGCACTGCCGCTGCCGGAACGGGAGTGGGGAAACAGCCCCTCCTCCATGCCGGTGATAAAAACCAGGGGATATTCCAGCCCTTTGGCAGAGTGCAAGGTCATCAAGGTGACGCGCTCGATGGTTGGGTCGTGCTGATCGAGGTCGGTCATCAGGGCAACCTGCTCGAGATAATCCTGCAGGCTACCACCCTTGGAGCTGTGCTCTTCCATCCCCGCCAACAGCTGTTCAAGGTTATCCAGCCGCCCTTTGGCCTCCTGGCGACCGTCGGCATTCAGGGCCTGCTGTGCCTCTTCCTGCAGTGCGGGAGTGTAACCACAATCCTGCAGGATTTGCGCCATCAGCTGGGCCAATGGTAAGCGCCCCAGGCGCTGACGAAAATCTTCCAGCAATTCGACAAAACCCTCGACCCGCTGCGCCGCTGCACCACTGAGACGGTTTCGCTCCAGTGCCAGGCGACAGGCCGCCATGAAACCACCGGCTTCCGTCTCAAGCTCAACAATCCGCTCGATGGTAACCGCGCCAATCCCGCGCGCCGGGGTGTTGATGATGCGCCGTGCGGCCATGCCATCAGCCGGATTGACCAACACCCGCAGGTAGCAGAGGGCATCCTTGACCTCTTGACGGGAATAAAATTTCACCCCGCCAAACATGGCATAGGGAATCCGTTGACCGCGCAGGGCTTCTTCAAGTACCCGCGACTGGGCGTTGGTGCGATAAAATACGGCGATGTCGCGTAAAGACTCCCCCTGGCGCTGCAACCGACTTACTTCGCTGGCGACAAAACGTGCTTCGTCCAGATCATCGGCGGATGTTTCCAGATGGATCGCTTCCCCGGCCGGGTTGTCGGTCCAGAGTTTTTTGGCGCGCCGGTCGCTGTTTTTCTCCACCACCGCCGTGGCGGCGTCAAGAATCGTCCGTGTCGAGCGATAGTTCTGTTCCAGACGGATAATCCGTGTGTCGGCGTAATCGCGGTCAAAACCGAGGATATTGGCGACTTCGGCGCCGCGCCAGCGGTAGATCGACTGATCGTCATCACCCACCACACACAGATGGGTGTGCGGCCCGGTCAACAGCTGCATCAGCCGGTACTGGACCCGATTGGTATCCTGAAATTCATCAATCAGCAAATGGGCAAAGCGCTCCTGCCAGCGCGTGCGAACGGCGCCAACCTCCTCAAACAACTGGACGGTCAGCAGCAGCAAATCACCAAAATCAAGGGCGTTGCCCTGTTTCAAGCGCTGCTGATAGCGGCGGTAAAGTTCGATCAAGCCGGGATCTTCAATCTGCTGGTGGGCACAGGCCTGTGGGGTCAAGCCGCGATTCTTGGCATGATCGATAAAAGCTGCCAGGGCGCGGGGTTTGAGATCCTTTTCCGGAATCTTGTTCTCTTTGAGCAGCTCGCGCAGCAGGCGCAGTTGATCCTGATCGTCATAGATAGTGAAATCACGGCTGTAACCCAGGTGCTCAATTTCCTGGCGCAGAATCCGTACACAGCTGGCATGAAAGGTTGCCACCCAGGGGAGCCTGTCCTGGCCGAGGAGCACTTCGAGGCGCGCGCGCATCTCCGCCGCAGCCTTGTTGGTGAAGGTCACCGCCATGATCCGCCACGGCGGCACATCGCGCAGATGAATGAGATGGGCGACACGGTGGGTCAGGGCGCGGGTCTTGCCCGAACCGGCTCCGGCGAGGAGTAATAACGCCGCCCCCTCATGGAGTACCGCCTGCTGCTGCGGTTCGTTGAGGGTTGTCAGTAAATCGCTGGTCATGCCTGTTCTTCCCCGAGGGTGCGATTCATCAACGCCCGGTTATAGGCAGAAATCATGTCACGGCGCGAGACGATACCATAGATCTTGCGGTGGGTTTTACGATCAACCACCGGCAACTGTTCGATATTGCGGTAGCCGATCTTGCGCATGGCATCGTCGAGATTTTCATCGGCATGGACGGTAATCACGTCGGTGGTTGCCAACTCCTTGACCACGACCAGATCCATCAGCTCCTTTTCGAACACCACCCCCATAAAATCCTGCACCGAGATGATGCCGGTCAATTCCCCCACCTCATTCACCAGGGGGAAGTTACTGTGGGAGGTCTGTTCGACAAAGCGGGCAAAATCCCCCAGGCTCATCCCTTCCGGAATGGTTTCGACCGGATAACGCATCACCTCGCTGACCTGGATCGCCTTCATGATGTTACGCTCTTTGCCCGCTTCGAGATCGATGCCGACACGGGTAAGCTCAAAAGTTTCGAGGCTGTCTTTTTTGAAACGCCGGGCAATGGAGGTGCCAATGACGCAGGTCAGCATGATCGGTACGATGACCTCGTAGCTGTCGGTAATCTCAAACAGCATAAAGATCGCTGTCATCGGCGCATGGGTCGCCGCCGCCAGAAAGGCTCCCATCCCGACCAGGGCATATGCCCCGGGTGATAGGGCGCTACCGGGGAACAAGATCTCGAGCAGATGGCCGTAGGCTCCGCCAAACACCGCACCTAAAAACAGACAGGGGGCAAAGAGTCCGCCCGGCATTCCTGAACCGAGGGTAATCGAGGTAGCAACCATCTTGGCAATCACCAGCAGTCCGAGCAGGTACCAGCTGTGCTGGCCGATCACCACTTCGCTGATAAATTCATAGCCGTTGCCGAATACCTGGGGCAGTCCGATACCGATGACACCGACAGCGAGACCGCCAAGAAACGGTTTGATCAGGTGCGGCAGATTAATCGCCTCAATCCGATCCTTGATTTTATAATGCAGATCGATAAAGCCGGCCGCCAGGCCACCGATAAAAATACCGAGGAGCACATAGAATCCAAGCTCCCACAGGCTGCCCATGACATAGGGCGGGGCAACAATCTCTGAGATGTCGCCGAGCAGCGCCCGCGAAACAACCGTTGCCATGCCGCTGGCAATGACAATCGAGGTAAAGCTGGCGAGGCCGTAAGAGGACAACAAGACAATCTCGGTAGCAAAAAACACCCCGGCAATCGGCGCATTGAAGGTAGCCGCCACCCCGGCTGCCGCCCCACAGGCCACCAGCACCTTGATCCGTTCTGTACTCATGCGGAAGGACTTACCAAACTGGCTACCAATGGTGCCACCGATCACCGCAATCGGCCCTTCCTGACCAGCACTGCCACCGGTTCCCAGGGTGATCGCCGACGCCAGCCCCTTGGTAAACAGCGGCCTGAAAGGCAGCTTGGCGCCACGCAGGTTGACATTGACGAGGAAGGAGGAAAATCCCCCTTTAAGGTCCTTGGGAAAGAGAAGCCATAAAGGAATCAGCAACAAACCACCAATCGCCGGCATGAACATCACCAGCACCCGCTGCAGCGACCACTCGTCAGTGGAAATATTAAACAGATCAAAGGTCTGTTCCACCACCAGCCAGTGCACCAGTTCGATGGTCATGCGGAACACATAGTTGCCAAAGCCACCAAGCATGCCGATGATCACCGCAAGGATGATTAAAAAAGTATTTTCGCTGACCTTAAGGCGCTCGAGCAACATCTGAATGGCCGAGCGTAACTTGCGCGCGAGGGGAAAAGACAAAACGACCTCTTTATTCTACCGTGACAGACTTGGCCAGGTTTCTGGGCTGATCAACGTCGGTTCCTTTAAGCACAGCAATATAGTAAGCGAGCAACTGCATGGGGACCGAAGTAACAATGGGGAGCAGATCTTCATCGACCTCAGGTACGGAAATCAGCGCCGCAACCTTGTCGAGCAGCTCTTCGTCATCACCGCTAACCACAGCAATAACCTGACCGCCACGGGCGCAGACCTCCTCCATATTGGAGACAACCTTGTCGTAGGTGGAATTGCGCGGCACCAGCACGACCACCGGCAGCTCTTCATCAATCAGGGCAATGGGTCCGTGCTTCATCTCGCCGGCGGGGTAGCCTTCGGCGTGAATGTAGGAGATTTCCTTGAGTTTGAGGGCTCCTTCAAGGGCGATAGGATAGAGATTACCGCGCCCCAGATAGAGGAAATCACGGGCCCCGGCAAAATCGCGCGCCAGTTTTTCGATATAACCATCGAGTTCGAGGGTTTCCTCGATTTTACGCGGCAGTTCCAGCAGATCAGCCAGCCGCGCCTGACAGTCGGCGGCGCTTAAACTGCGGCGGATCCGACCGAGCTTTAAGGCCAGCAGATACAGGGCTACCAGCTGGGTGGTAAAAGCCTTGGTCGAGGCGACTCCGATTTCCGGGCCGGCATGGGTATAGATAATGCCGTCACTCTCACGGGCGATTGAGGAGTCAACAACGTTGCAGATACACAGGGTCTTTCCCCCCTTGCCGTGGGCTTCACGCAGGGCGGCCAGGGTATCGGCGGTCTCACCACTCTGACTGATGAGAATGGTCAGGCTGTTCGCCGGGATGATCGGATCACGGTAGCGGAACTCGCTGGCGATATCGATTTCTACCGCTATCCGGGCAATCTTTTCGAGATAGAATTTGCCCACCAGTCCGGCATGCCAGGAGGTACCGCAGGCAATGATGAAGATTTTTTCCAGCCCCGCCAACTGAGTTTCATCGAGGCCGAGGTCCTCAAGGTAAACATCCCCCTCTTCAACCAGGGCGCGCCCGGCAATGGTGTCGGCGAGGGCGCGTGGCTGCTCGTAGATTTCCTTGAGCATGAAATGGCGGTAGCCCCCTTTTTCCGCCATGGTCGGGCTCCAGGTGATGGTTTTGCTCTGCTTGTTCAGGGGATTTCCAGCCAGATCGGTAAAACGCATGGCCCAAGGAGTAAATACCACCATCTCCCCATCTTCGAGAAATATCATCTCACGGGTGTGAGAAAGCATGGCCGGAATATCGGAGGCAACAAAATATTCTCCTTCCCCCTGGCCAACCACCAGGGGCGAGCCGAGCTTGGCGGCGATCAGCTTGTCCGGTTCGTCAATACAGAGTATCGCCACCGCATAGGCGCCCTTGACCTCGGTCAGGGCCTGACGCACTGCCTGCTCAAAATCACCACTGGCGCGATAATGTTCCTCAACCAGATGGGCGATGATTTCCGTATCGGTTTCAGAGCTGAACTGATGTCCGAGCTCCTGCAGCTGGCCCTTGAGACTGATGTAATTCTCGATGATGCCGTTGTGCACCAGGACGATATTACCGGCGCGATGGGGATGAGCATTGATCTCCGAAGGGCGCCCGTGGGTGGCCCAGCGGGTATGGCCGATGCCGCGGGTGCCGCGGGCCGGATGATCGTGGAGAAGACTCTCCAGATTGAGAAGCTTGCCCTGGGCGCGGCGAATCTGGGCCAAACCATCCTCCAGGGTGCAGATGCCGGCCGAATCATAACCGCGATATTCGAGCCGCCGCAGTCCATCTAAAATAATCGGCGAAGCCTGTTGCGCACCGATGTATCCAACAATTCCACACATAGAGATCCCTTCGTCAGGATTTTTTCTGTTGACGCAAACGCCAGCCTTCGATCACCTTTTGTTCCACTCGGGAGAGGGCAAGGGCATCGGCAGGCACATCGTTAGTAATAGTCGAGCCGGCGGCAATCAGACTGTTGCGACCGATATGAACCGGGGCAATGAACTGGGTGTCGCTACCGATGAAGACATCGTCCTCGATAGTGGTCTTGTGCTTGTTAACGCCGTCGTAGTTGCAGGTGATGGTGCCACAGCCAAAATTGACATTGCGTCCGACCTCGGCATCACCGATGTAGGTGAGATGGCTGGCCTGGGAACCTTCTCCGAGGACCGCCTTTTTGGTTTCGACATAGTTGCCGATCTTGTTGCGGCCGGCCAGCTGTGTGCCGGGGCGCAGATGAGCCATGGGACCGATAATGCAGTCGGGGCCGATATCCGATCCTTCAATCACCGAGCCGGTTTTGAGATGGCTGCCGGCAGCAATGCGTGAGTCGGTCACCACCACGCCGGTCTCGATAATACAGTGACTGCCGATGGTGGTTTTGCCGTGGAGATGAACGTTGGGGTGGATCAGGATGTCGCTGCCGAGCTCAACGCCGTCATCGATATAGACGGTAGTCGGATCGATCATGGTCACTCCGGCATAGAGCAGATCAGCATTGATCTTCCAGCGCATCAGCACCTCGGCCTCAGCCAACTGGCGGCGATCATTGATCCCCATCACCTCGGTCGCATCCTCAACACACAGGGCGCGGGTTGTTTTGCCGGCGGCTGTCGCTGCCGCAACAACATCGGTCAGATAATATTCCCCCTGGGCATTGTTTTTAGTTAATCCCTCCAGGGCAGAAAGAACAAAAGCGGCATCAAACAGATAGGTGCCGGAATTGATCTCACTCACCAGACGTTGATCTTCGTCGGCATCCTTTTCCTCGACAATGCCGAGAATCTGTTCGCCGTCACGGATGATCCTGCCATAGCCATAGGGATCAGCCATGCGCGCACTGAGTACCGTCACCGCCGCTTCCTCGTGACGATGATACTCATAGAGCCGCTGCACCGTTTCGGGTTTAAGCAAGGGAACATCGCCACACAGCAGCAACAGCGGACCGGCATAGCCGCGTAACGAATCGGCAGCACACATCAGCGCGTGACCGGTGCCCAGTTGGCTGGTCTGCTCAACCCAGTCGATCTGTTGCTGAGAAAATGCTTCCCTGACCTGGTCAGCACCATGCCCAATAACCACCTTAAGCTGACCAAAGCCCGCTTGTCGTGCCGACTCCAGCGGATAATAAAGCATCGGTCGCCCGCATAAAGGATGTAACACCTTCGGTGCCGCCGAACGCATCCGCGTGCCCTTGCCGGCGGCGAGAACAACAGCCGCCAATTGATGACTCATAGATACCCCCTTGGGTTCGCAGGAAGTTGAAAAAGTCTCTTTTCTTACCCCTGTCAGATATTTTCATATAAACGCATAATTATCCCGAAAGGCTTTGTCCCAAGTCAAGCACCATCCCGGCTGTTATGGCAGAAAGATGGCACATTATTTACAATTGTTCGATGCTGACGTATAGTTTGGCTCTGCAAAGGGGGAATGACCATGGACGATCGCCGCACAATAGCTCATGAACTTGACGCGATGCAGCAGCTGTTAAAAGAGCTGGAGATTCGCTACGAGCAGTATTTTGCCGGCATTGAGCGGCGGGAACCGAACGCCGACCGCAAAGCCCTGGCGCACAAGGTACGTCACTTTACCCATCGCCATATTGTCTGGACCGACTTGCAATTCCGTTACCAGGGCCTCGCCTCGCGTTTCATGTCGTACTGCCAGTACTGGGATCGTATTCTGCGCCTGATGGACGAAGGCAAGTACCATCGTCACACCAGCAAACTGCAACGCAAACCCGCAGCGCCGCAGAAATCTGACGGCACGCCGGCTCCACCAAGTGAAGTCGACCAACTTTACGAGCAGATGCAGCAGGCGCGGAAAAACTGTGGCCTTGCCGGCGAGGGACCAGGCCCGGAGAAAATTGCTTCTTTTCTCGACAATCAACGCGAACAGATTCGCAACCGCTACGGAGATAAGCCGGTGGAGTTCAGTGTAGATATTCGTGAGGGAAAACCCCGGATCAAGGTACGATTTAAAAATTAACCACCTAATCTTTGCGCGTAACTATTCAACTGCTGTCCTTCGCACCGGGTCGGGGATCCTGTGGCAAGGGTGTTTGTCGCCATGGACGGCGACAACAAGCGGTCACGGATGACCCAACGGGAAACAATCGCGTCCCTTGACATAGGATTCAAAGGCCCGGTGTTGAACAGATACCTTTGCGCTTTATCGGCGAGATTGTTCGAAGCTCATGCGCACCCTCATTGTCACCCAACATGTCCGCGAGTCTGCTCAGGCCGTTCCCCTCGCCGCGGCCTGCATCAGAGCCGCCCTGCCTGGCGAATTGCAGCAGCAGACAGATATCATCAACCTTTACCCACCCCTTGACATCGATCTGGTCTGCCGGCAGCTGCTGGCCAAGCAACCCGATGTGATCGCTTTTTCCCTGTCGTTGTGGAATCGTTCAGCAATGCTGCAACTGGCGCGCCGATTGCGAAGCTCACAACCGCAACTTTTCCTGCTTGCCGGTGGCCCGGAAACCGCCGGCAATTGTGCTGAGCTGATCAGCGCGGGATGTCTTGACGGTGTTATTCGTGGCGAGGGCGAGCTGGCCTTTGCCACCCTGCTCGATTCCTTGAATTGTGGCCGCCTGATTGCGGGCATTGACGGCTTTATCAGTGCCACCGCGCCCATGGCAAATCCGCCTGTGGCCACCTGTCCCGATCTGGCCGCCCTGCCATCACCCTGGCTGACCGGGGTTCTGCCGCTTGAGCCCGGCTGCGGTGTCCTGTGGGAGGTTGCCCGGGGCTGCCACTTCAACTGTTCCTTCTGTTACGATGCCAAGGGGCATCAGGGGGTGCGCCCTTTTCCTGCAGAACGATTGCGCCGGGAACTGGAATTGTTTGCTGAGTCCGGAGTAAGCCAGATCTGGATTCTCGATTCAACCTTCAATGCCCCGACCCAACGCGGTCATGACCTCCTGCAATTACTCCTTGATGTCGCCCCACAGGTTCACTACCACATTGAAGCCAAGGCCGACCTGCTCGACCGCCGCACCATTGAACTGCTGGCACAGCTCTCCTGCTCCGTACAGATTGGCCTGCAATCGGTGCACGCAGAAATCCTCAAGCCCTTGCAGCGCCGCATCAATCGCCGGCAGATGCGCCAGGTGTTACACCAACTCAATCTGGCCGGCATCGTTTTTGGTCTCGATCTGATCTACGGGCTGCCCGGTGACAACCACCAGGGGTTCTGCCGCAGCCTCGACTTTGCCCTGGAACAACAGCCCAACCAGGTCGACATCTTCCCGCTCGCCGTGTTACCGGGTACCGATCTGCACCGTCGCCATGGTGAATTTGGCCTCTGTGCCCTGGGCACTCCGCCTTATCTGGTTACAGCGACCACCAGCTATCCGGCCGAACAGATCGAACAGAGCCGTGTGCTTGCTGCTGCCACCGACATCTTCTACAACCGCGGGCGGGCGGTCGGCTTCTTCCCGCCACTGTGCGACCTGTTCAATACTTCCCCGGCCACGTTGCTTCAGCAGTTTGGCGATTGGCTGATAGCAGAAAAAAAATGCACCCAAACGCAGCTTATTGACGTTGAAGCCTGGACGCCGGGCAGGATTCTCCCTTTGCAACGTGACTTCTGCCGCGAACAGTGCCGTCGCCAAAAGCACTACCAGTTGATTCCACTGATCGAAGATCTGCTGCACTTTCACTATCTTTGTGCCGAAATTCTTCTCGGCGACGACTGCCATCCAGCCGTGACACATATCAGCCCGACGGCCTTCGCAAAAGCCTGCTGGCGACTTAATCCTGCTGTTTTCCTGCATTTTTTTCATTACGATCCGGCTGATCTGGAGACCCTGGGAGAAGAATCATTGGCTAAAACAGTCAAGCGGCTGCAACAGGAACCGGGACAACGCTTGCTCCTGCGGATGGCAGGGGAGATGATCGTCGAAACACTGGATGATTCTGTTGCGCGGATGCTGCAGCTGGCAACAACGGCACAAAGCGGCAACACCCTGCTGCGTCAGCTTGATCCTCAGGATGGCGAAGAGATGGCAATACGAGCGGTTGAACAGGGGATTCTGCTGCCGGTTACCTGAACCTAGTTTCATCCGGAGACGCCGATAAACAACTGGCAAGTTTCTGCTGCGTAACATCATTTAGTGAGCAGATCAACAAACCCTTCATAGGTCTGGCGCTTGCGCTCTGATTTGGCATAGAGGGAAGAGGAAAACAAGGCCGTGGCGGCATGTTCACCAAGCATGGAGAAAAGCTGGTAATCGATGGACTCGAGCTGCTCCTTCTGAATAAATAGCCGGTAAACCGCCAGTACCCCGATCAGATGCTGCTGGGTTTTCAGCGGAATGGCAACAATCGGCGCCAGCAAATCATCGGAGCCATCCACAATGGAGCCACTGCTGAAATAGTTTTCGCCGTCATTGACAACCTCCCCCAAAATCCCATCTACGGCACTGATCACCGGAAAAGCTGCCGATTCTTCAAACCCCTCTCCCGTTTCGAAAAAGAGTTCGTTGCTTGCCCTGTTGTAGAGCAAGATCGCGAATTTCTCTGCACCAACAAAGTTAATTACAACCTCTTTGATAATATCGAGGGTCTCATCGCGATCAAGGGTAGAATGCAGGCGTGACGAGGCCAGATAGAGATTGGTCAGGTTATTGTTGACCTGCTCCACCTTCACCAGCTGGTTGGCAAAATCGAGATTTTCCTCTTCCAGTTCTCCGATCCGCTGCATTGCTTCGTCTTGCTCACGCCGCAAGCGTGAGCATTCGTCCTCCAATGCGGC
The DNA here is from genome assembly GCF_059864205.1 of Pelovirga sp. Classification (NCBI taxonomy): domain Bacteria; kingdom Pseudomonadati; phylum Thermodesulfobacteriota; class Desulfuromonadia; order Geobacterales; family Geobacteraceae; genus Pelovirga; species Pelovirga sp. Next base: position 8,427 of record NZ_JCBCBS010000028.1, on the reverse strand, counting down.
AAGGCGTTGACACAGATTCGTATCGACCCCCTCCCGACGCAGCGCCTCGAGCTTTTTTAAACGCACCAGACGATCAAGGGCTTGCTTGCTGTGCTGATCGGGGTGGATAAAGTAGACCCCCTTTTTATCGACGGTGCTGGCGGCCATGCGCTTGACGCGGCCATGGAGGGAGAGGATTTCTCCTTCCGGCAGCTGAACGGCAATCTTGATGGTAGAGTTTTCTTCCAGATCAACGGAGCAACAGATGCGCGCACCGGTCACTGACAGATCCTCGGCTCGTCCCTGGTGAGTTGCGGTCCCATCATCCAGCTTAATCGGCAGATCAACCTCCACCCGATCAGTGGTCCGGCGCTTGATCTCACCAAGCAAGCGGGCAACTTTTTCCCGCAATTCCAGCTTGTTGACCGGTTTGGTGATATAATCATCACAGCCGGCATCAAGACATTTCTGCACCTCTTCGGGTTTACCGGCGGCAGTGACCATCAGTATCGGCAACCGGTGCCAGCGGGAGTTACGACGGATGGTACGACAAACATCGTCACCATTGATCCCCGGCATGTAGAAATCAAGCAGAAGAATATCGGGCGCCACCTTGTCGAGGCGGTTGAGGGCTTCTTCACCCGAGGAGGCGGTCAGCAGTTCGTAACCACAGCCTTCAAGGTATGAGCGCTCAAGCTCAAGAAACAGATCAACATCATCAACAAGCAGCACTTTTGGCATTATTATTCCTCCATAATGAGGAGTTACGGTAGCGCGAACGCCTCAAAAAGTAAAGGCTCCTGAGGATGATCCACAGGAGCCTTTGATGATGTTTTTCGTGCCTGTCGGGAGATTACGCAACCTCAGCGGTATCTCTCAGGTAGCGCGGTCGCTCAACAATAAAATTGATAATTTCCTCCACCTTCGGGACACGTCCGGCGATACGAACCTGATCATCAATCAACAATGCCGGCACCACATAAATCCGGTTGTCAATCATTTTACGCGAGTCACTGTACTGGTGAACCTCGGCCTTGACGCCAAGCTGTTCAAGGGCTTGACGGACATTGTCCATGGTCCCCTGACAGCTTTCCGGTTTGTCCGGCCTACAGAGTATATCTATTCGCATATTGCCCTCCTTAACGGTTAACGGGTCAATTATTACTGCTTTAGTCCCATTATAGTTGCAGATCCACGTTTGGCAAGTTTTTTCGACCTGTTAGAGTCGATTTTCATGGTGCTGCCTGTAGCCTGACGTCGAGCACCCCGTTGCTAAAGTCAACAAGAACCCTACCACCCGCCGTCATGTCGCCGCGGATCAACGCGCGACCGATAAGGGTCTCAAGCTGGTGCTGAATATAGCGCTTAAGGGGGCGGGCGCCATAGACCGGATCATAGCCGCTGGTGGCGATGTGATCGACCGCAGCTTCTGTCAACTCCAACTCCAGACGCTGCTCTTGCAGGCGCTTACGCAAATCCTCCACCAGCAGGTAAACAATCTGCCTGATTTCATCAAGAGCCAGCGGTTTAAAAATGATGATGTCATCAATGCGATTAAGAAATTCCGGTCGGAAGCTGCGCCGCAATTCCTGTTCAACCTGATCCTGAACCACCTGCGGTATTTCTCCGTCTTTAATACCCTCGAGCAAGTAATGCGATGCAATATTCGAGGTCATAATAATCACGGTATTTTTAAAGCTCACCGTGCGTCCCTTGGCATCGGTAGCACGGCCATCATCAAGAATCTGCAACAGCACATTAAAAACGTCCGGATGGGCCTTTTCAATTTCATCGAACAATACCACCGAGTAGGGTTTGCGCCTTACCGCTTCGGTCAGCTGGCCACCTTCCTCGTAGCCGATATAGCCGGGAGGGGCACCTAGCAGGCGACTGACCGCATGCTTCTCCATATACTCTGACATGTCGATGCGTATCATATTATCTTCGCTGTCAAACAGGGCAGCGGCCAGGGTGCGAGCAAGCTCTGTTTTGCCAACCCCGGTCGGCCCCAGAAAGATAAAAGACCCGATGGGACGGCGCGGGTCTTTGACCCCGGCGCGAGCACGGATCACTGCATCAGCAACGCGCTCGACCGCTTCGTTCTGACCGATGACCCGCTCATGGAGGATCTCGTCTAGGCGCAACAACTTGTCACGTTCACTCTCGATCAGGCGCGTGACCGGAATGCCGGTCCAGCGCGCAACGATTTCGGCGATCTCGTCTTCGGTCACTTCTTCGCGCAGCATTTTTGCCTGTTGATCCCCCCCTGACTGCTTTTCTTCCTCTTGCTGCAGGCGTTTTTCCAGCTCCGGTAATGTGCCATGCTTGAGTTCAGCGGCACGATTGAGATCATAATTGCGCTCGGCGGCAGCAATATCCAGGCGCACCTGCTCAATCTCCTCACGCAGGGTCTGAATCCCCTTGATCCCCCCTTTTTCCAACTGCCACTGGGCAGAGAAAATTTTTTCCTGTTCTTTGAGTTCAGCCAATTCCTTCTGCAGAGCATCCAGACGCTCGCGGCTGGCGGCATCCTTTTCTTTTTTCAGGGCGGCCGCTTCAATCTCCAGCTGCATTAACCGGCGGGTAATGGCATCGAGTTCCGCCGGCATTGAATCAATTTCGGTGCGAATCGTGGCACAGGCCTCATCCACCAGGTCAATGGCCTTGTCGGGCAAGAAGCGATCGGCAATATAGCGATGACTGAGCTCCGCCGCTGCTACCAGAGCATTATCCTGAATGCGTACGCCATGATAGACCTCATAGCGCTCTTTGAGCCCGCGCAGGATACTGATGGTCGACTCGACATTGGGTTGATCGACCATCACTGGCTGAAAGCGGCGTTCCAGGGCCGGGTCTTTTTCCAGATGCTGGCGATATTCATCCAGGGTGGTAGCACCGATACAGTGGAGTTCACCGCGTGCCAGCAGCGGTTTGAGCATATTGCCGGCGTCCATAGCGCCCTCGCTCTTGCCGGCACCAACGATGGTGTGCAATTCATCAATAAACAGCAGGATCCGCCCCTGGCTGTCCTGCACCTCCTTGAGTACCGCTTTAAGTCGTTCCTCAAACTCACCACGGTACTTGGCACCGGCCACCAGGGCGCCCATATCAAGGGAATAGACGGTTTTATCCTTAAGCCCCTCAGGCACATCACCACGGACAATGCGGTGGGCCAACCCTTCAACGATCGCGGTTTTACCAACCCCCGGTTCCCCAATCAACACCGGGTTGTTCTTGGTTTTGCGCGACAGCACACGGATCACCCGGCGGATCTCTTCATCGCGGCCGATGACCGGATCGAGCTTGCCCTTTTTGGCCTCTTCGACCAGATCGCGGCCAAACTTGGCCAGGGCCTCATAGGTATTTTCAGGATCCTGACTGGTGACCCGCTGATTACCGCGAATACCGGTCAGTGCCTGCAGCAGAGCATTGCGGTCGACGTTAAGCTTTTTCAGCAGCCGGCCGGCGGCTGTCCGCTCCCCTTCACCAGTGGCGGCCAGGAGAATATGTTCAACGCTGATGTAGTCATCCTTGAGCTGCTTGGCCTCGGTTTCGGCCTGCAACAGCAGCTGGCTCAAGCGCCGGCTGGCGTACAACTTACCCGTATCCGCACCAGCACCACTGACCCGCGGACGCGACTCAACATCCTGACGCAAACCACTTACAACAGCCGCTACGGCGATGTTCATTTTCTGCAACAGTCGTGGAGCCAATCCCTCCGGTTGCTCGCACAAGGCGAGGAGCAGATGTTCTCCGTCGATTTCCGCATGACCATAACGCAATGCCTGAGCCTGGGCATCCTGCAAGGCTTCCTGAACTTTCTGGGTTGCTTTATTCAGATCAATCATCTCTTCCTCCAGACTGAAGGCATTTATTCATCTTTTTGCCAAATTATATCAGCGGAATTACTAATGTGCCGGGAATTTATAAAAAAAGCCGGGGCCACTTAGGACCCCGGCGGCAAGCATCTCTTCACAATGCTGCTGTTAGTGAAGAGTGTTGACGGCTATTTTCCTTGGCTTGGCCGTCTCTGTTTTCGGTAACCGCAGGGTGAGAACGCCATCTTTTAGTTGTGCCTGACCAGCATCCGCATCAATCCGTTCGGAGAGCTTAAATTGCCGGTAATAGCCGTGCTTGTTGCCGTTTTCGGTTCCTTGACGCTCGGCTTCGAGAGTTAACACCCCACGGGAAACTTCCAGCTGCAATCCCTGTTCACTCACCCCGGGCATATTCGCCAACAGCAGCAATTCGTTGTCGGTCTCAAAAATATCAACAGCCGGGGCGCCCCAGATAACAGGTACAGCCTGCTCAACTGGATGAGCCTGTTCTACTTGTTGAGCTGTCATGTGTTTGTCGCTCATATCAATACCTCATATTGTGTTGTTGAAATTACAGTCGTTGTCTTGCCAATCGGCCCTGACTATTCAATCAACCGGCCTTGATCTCAATGCGCCGGGGCAGAGCCTCTTTTGCTTTAGGGATGCTGATGCTCAGGAGACCGTCCTGGTACTGCGCAGCGATATGATCGGTATCAAGTTTACTGGCCAGCATCAGGTTCTGCTCAAAGGATCCACTCCTGCGCTCCTGGCGATGAACACGAACATTCTCCGGCAAGTCAACCTGAGCGAATTCGCCTTTGATCACCAACTGGCGGTCAACAACATGGATGTCCAGCTTCTCGACATCGACGCCAGGCAACGCAGCTTCCACCAGATATTTTTGATCCTGTTCACGGATTATGAAATCGAGCCGTCCCTGTTCACGGCGAACAACGGGATCAAGATCAAATCCTCGCAGCAATTGCTCTACTTCACGCTGCATACTGTCAAATGGGTTCATCAGATGAAATCTCAACATGGCTTCCTCCCTTTTTAGTTTCTTTGTTGTTTTATTGATGTGGCGTAATGCCGCTGATTCTTTTATTTGCCAGCCGAAAATCGACGTTTCGCAATATCTCTATTACAAATCAGATGCCAACTTTTAAAAAATAAAAATATGTTTATTTTCAGCATGTTAAAAGACTGGTGAACGGGGGAGGGAAAAGTGCGACGTCGCATTAACTGTCGCTGTGCGGTCTCCGTGCGACATATGCGACGTCGCACTATGGATAAGTGAACATTCTACCGACGGGATTTTTGAATCTAGCAGCTTTTTCTTGGTTCAATCCGGATTAAGCTGGTCGCGCTCGAGACCAAGACGCTGAAGATGGCGATAAAGGGTGGCCCGATGGATGCCCAGATGACGGGCCGCCGCGGAAAGATTACCATCAGCGACAGCGTAAGCGCGGCGGATCTCTTCTGCACTTAAATCTTTTCTTGCTCCCTTACCTCCGGACACAGTAGCCGTTTGCGCTGTACTTTGTGTAGCACCGGACCAGGGGAGGGCCACCGCTAAAGAGGGGCTAAGGGGGAAGGAAGAAGAGACTGTGGGACGGGCGACAGGCAGATCATCGGCAAACTGCCGGCGCTCGCGAATCCATTCAGCAAAAGCGCGAGCGCCAATGGCTTCGGTTTCAGATTCGACCACCATCCGCTCAATCACATTGCGCAGCTCACGAACATTGCCCGGCCACAGATAGGATTGCAGCAGACGGACGGCTTCGGCGGTCAAACGCTTGACCGGTTTGCCGTAATGCTGACCGAACTGTACCAGAAAACGCTCGGCCAACAACGGGACATCCTCAGAACGTTCACGCAAGGGGGGCAGGTGAATCCGCAACACCGCCAGGCGGTGATACAAATCGGCACGAAATGCTTTTTGAGCCACGGCCTGTTCCAACGGGACATTGGTAGCACCGATAACCCGGACATCCACCTTGCGCGGCACCTCGCTACCAACCCGTACCACCTGGCCATCTTCCAGCACGCGCAAGAGTTTGCTCTGGGTCGTCAGAGGCATGTCACCGAGCTCATCAAGAAACAGGGTGCCGCCATCAGCGCGCTCAAAATAACCACGATGATCACGCACCGCGCCGGTAAAAGCGCCACGCTCGTGACCGAAGAGCTCCGATTCCAGCAACTGTTCACTGATAGCAGTACAGTTCAGAGCAGCGAATGGCTTGTTGTGGCGCCGGCTTTCCAAATGCAGGGCATGAGCAACCAGTTCCTTACCTGCTCCCGTCTCACCAGTAATAATCACGGTTGCATCCGACGCAGCATACAGGCGAATCTTGCGAAACACCTCACGCATGGCGGCACTGGCCCCAACCAGCCGGTGAAAATCTTCTATGTCTGCAACACCACTCGCCGGACGCAAGACAATCTGCACCAACTGCCCCTGATAATCATCGGTCAAACCGGCAAACTGAATATCAGCCAGCACATCTGCCTGCGGTGGCACCAATCGGATTCTGATGGCGGCAAGATCCTGCCCCTGCTCAAGGACTTCTGTCGCCAGATCCGATAGGGATGGTACAGCATCAGGAAAAGCGATGGCAGCCGGCCGCCCCTGCAGTTGGCCAACAGACTGACCAAGACTGGCGGACAGTCGCTCGGAAATCGCATGTATCCGCCAATCGCCGTGAGCAGGCAGGGCCAGAATCAGGTCAGGAGTAATGACGGGAAGGTAGCCGCTCGAGTTAATCATGGCAAAAGGCCGGTCATCAGTAACGCAACGTCGCCAGATAGTCGGAAAAAATCGAAAGACCGGATTCAAACCGGGTAAAGCTGACTCCCATTCCGGCATTTTTACTCACCCGGATCAGGTTTGCTGGAACCTTCTTGGCCCACCTTACCCGTCCTCGCGCCAGAACCTCATCACCATCAGGCAGATAAAAGCACAGGCGCAACAAGGTTCCGACTCGTTCCGGCTGACCGGTGATGATCCAGGCGTCCGCAACTGATGCGTTGCCGAAAAAAGCTATTTCAGAGGTATCGTCGACCCCAAAACGAACGTTGAGACGCCGGCTTTTTCGTTCCTGACTGCGCACGACCCGGGTGTTCATACCCTCTCCCTTTACTAAAACAACATCGTGAAACAGGTTCGAGCAAAAATCACAACAAAAACAAAACGTAACCATTCAGCTCCATCGTTGTCACAGGGTCGGGGATCCTGTGCTGAACAGATACAACAAAGCAGGAATTAATCATTGAAGCCAATACTACAAGAACCCGGGCCCAACAACAACCTGAGGTTTTTTCATTCACCGTCAGGCACGGGGATTTTTTCACTTTCGTCCGGCACTTGCGGAAAACGGCCACTGCGCCAAGCATGCTTGGCCTGTTCAATCAGCTCCTTGCGACTTGATACAAGATTCCACCAGACGGTGCGCTTCCCCAGTGGCTTGCCGCCGACAACCACCAACCGACTGTCAGTCGTAGCCGTCAATTCAACCCCTGGAGTGGCGTTGAGTAAAGCCAGACGGTGCTGAGGAATGGTTGTTGTCCCCTGGACCTGAACCTCACCAGCCACGACATAGACAGCGCGCTCTGCAACATCGTCCGGCAACTTCAACATGGCACCTTTGCTGATCTGAACATCGGCATAGAGGGTTGGGGACGCCGCTTTGACCGGCGAGACACCGCCCCAGGCCTCACCGACGATCAGTCGCAGTCGCACCCCTTCCGGCTGGATGAGGGGGATCTGCTCAGCAGTATAGTGGACAAAATCGGGTTCGCACTCCTCAACATCTTCCGGCAGGGCGACCCATAGCTGCAGCCCGTGCAACGAATGTCCGGATGCGCGCAATGCTGGTGGCGTGCGCTCCGAATGAGAAATGCCACGACCGGCGGTCATCCAGTTAATTTCGGCAGGACGAATCGGTTGAACATGGCTTAGACTGTCGCGATGAAGGATCTCGCCGGCAAACAGATAGGTAATGGTCGCCAGCCCGATATGCGGATGGGGGCGCACATCCATCCCCTGCCCAGGGGGAAACTGCGCCGGGCCAAAGTGATCAAAGAAGATGACAGGCCCAACTGATTTAATGTCCTTTGCCGGCAACAGACGGCGGACGCTGAAACCGCCAAGGTCCTTGACCTCAGGTTGCACAATCATGCGAATGACCGCACGGGGAGAAGCTGAGTCGTCCCGACAGGAGTTTCCGACAGCAAACAAATCACTCATCAAGTCACCTCCATAAAAAGATATTGACCCTAAAATGACAAAAAATCGTCTGCCTTACGACAAAAAAAACAGGGGCTCACAGCGTTATGCCGTAAGCCCCTGGAATTATTGGCTCCCCGAACAGAACGATTCAGGGCACTGGGAAATCTCATTACAGATATGATTTGGACAGGTATATTCAATCAGCATCTTAGGTTGTGTCGCGTTGCCCTTTGACGATGATGTCGCTGTGGTCTTCAAAAAAGGAGACGACTTTTCCCGATGCGGGAACTTTCTCGCCGTTGATCACGCGCCTGCGCAGAGAGCAACAGAAACAAGATACGGCGCCTTTTCGGCAACCTTGAGCATTCCAGGTACAACCTCAGCGTATAGCGGCACCAGTTT
>NZ_JCBCBS010000072.1:0-1589 GCF_059864205.1 Pelovirga sp. | reverse complement strand
CATCCGGCCATTCCCAAACAGATTTATACCGTCAAAAACGTGCTGGGCGCCATGGCCGATCTGCAGAATGAGGGCTATCGGCGAATCGTCGTCCAGCCGGTACTGATCGTTGACGGCGAGGAGTACCGGGACCTGGCTGCGTATGTCGAAGCTCTGGGCGCGATCAGAACCAGCAAACCGCAATGGCAACCCTTCGAAAAAGTCGCCCTCGGCAAGCCCCTGCTGGGCGCTTTTGATCATCGCGACCAGCTCAATGGCCTGGTGCGGGCGCTGAAGCCCGATATCGATGCGGCACGGGCCGCTGATGCCACCCTGGTCTACATGGGTCACGGTAATGAGCACATGGCCCAGGGCGCCTATTACGAACTGGAAATCCTGCTGCGGCGTGAATATGGCATTCCCGTCTGCATCGGCCTGGTGGAAGGGCTGCCCGACTTTGAAACCGTGCGGGAAAAACTGGCCGCCGCCGAAACCCGCAAGGTGCTGTTAAAGCCGCTGATGTACGTAGCCGGGGATCATGCCCGCAATGACATGGCCGGGGACGAGGAGGACTCGTGGCTGACCCTGCTTGAGAAGGATGGCTATCAGGTAACCCCTGTCTTCGAAGGTCTCGGACAGAACCCTGCCGTACGGGCGATTTTTCTGGATTTACTGAAACAAGCCGCACAGCAAGCGGCCATCGACTTGTGAGATAAGATGAGCGAACTTATTATCGTCGGCGCCGGTCTGGGCGCACAGTCCATCACCCTTGCAGGGATCGAAGCGATCCGCCGTGCCGAGGTCGTCCTCTACGACCGTCTGATTCATCCCGCCATCCGCGAGCAGATCAGCTGTGAGGCCATGGATGTCGGCAAGCGCCCTTACGACGCCCATTGCCGGACCCAGGCCCAGATCAATGAGCTGATCATTGAGCAACTGCAGCAGGGCAAGCGCGTCGTCCGCCTCAAAGGTGGCGACACATCGGTCTTTGCCCGCACCATGGAGGAAGTGGAAACAGCCCGCGCCGTCGGTGCCCATGTCACCATCATTCCCGGTGTCACCTCGGCCTCATCCCTGGCCGCCAGGGTTCAGAGCGCCCTGACCGATCGCCGCTCCGCAGCGGGGGTGGTCTTCATCACCGGCCACACCAAGGCTGACACCCTGGAAACCAGCTACCGCTGGGACGCCCTGGTAAACCTCGGCTTTACCATCGTCATCTATATGGGGGTCAGAAACATGCCGGTCATTCGAAATCAGTTGCTCAAGCATGGCATGGCAGCCACCACGCCGGTGCTGATCGGTCAGAGTCTGGAAACCGAGCAGGAGCGGATTTTTTCCACCACCCTGGACGAGATATTGTCCTGTATCGCCGACCGGCAGATCAGTCATCCGGCCACCATCATTATCGGTGAAGTCGCGTCGCTCTCGGTGATATAGATGCTGGGGCGAGGGTATGTACAGATTTACACTGGTAACGGCAAAGGCAAGACCACGGCAGCGCTAGGGCTGGCAGTGCGCTGCGCCGGAGTCGGAGGGAAAGTCTTCTTCTGTCAGTTTCTGAAAAAGGGGGATTCGTCGGAATGGACCGCCCTGCAGCACCTGCAGGAGCG
>NZ_JCBCBS010000190.1:0-1702 GCF_059864205.1 Pelovirga sp. | reverse complement strand
TCGATATCGATGGCTCCGTGAAAAACACCTAAAATCACGACATTCTTTCCAGGCATCCATAGATAGGCAATCCTGTAATGACCATAAAGGAGGATCCTGATTTCACCCTCGGCCTCTATTCGATAACAATAGCCAACCTGTGGAAAATCGGGTAAATTATTTACCCTCTTCATAATACCGGCAATCACATTGTCGGCTGCTGGTGGATTATCTTCGGCAATATAGTCATGGATATCGCGTAGCCAACGTTCAGCTTCGGCAGTCCAGACTACCTTTGCCATGTCCGAATCCGTTGCTCTAACTCACTTCCGGACATAACACGGCCCTGACGAAAATCTTCTAGACCTCGATCGACCATACGTTCAAAAACTAATTCCCGTAAAATTTCTTCATATGATGCATCATCAGGTTGCGATTGAATGACTTCTTTCATCCGTTCTTTTACGGTTGGCATACATACTCCTTTATCTTTTTGTTTATCTGTTTGACTCCAGTAAATCAGAAAAGAGAAATAGATTCTGCTCACTGCTTACTGAATACAACGAGGTCAAAAGCAAAAAGCCTTTAGACCTTTTTTCTGACAGGACATAAATCTGATGTTTAAGATCTTAACCCCAACATTTATTTTTTTTGTTGATTTCATCCGCTGCTATCAGATGTTCATCCTGTCTCAATTGTCTTTGAACCTTTACTTGTCGCGGGGAAAACCGTTTAAAAGCAGAATACAGGAGCTAGAATTGAGAATTCAGAAGAAACGCATAACCTTCTATATTCTATATTCTGTCTCCTGCCTTTTTCCTCGTGATTCTTGCCTTTAACTGTTGCCGCGTCAGATAGTTTACAAGTCTTCCCTTATTTTCGATAACTATCTTTGTGGTGAGCTGCACGTAACACCAGAATAACCAGCTGATCTTCATTTATTTCGTACACAACGCGATAATTACCGGCACGTATCCGACGAAGGCCGGAAAGATCTCCTTTGAGTGCTTTGCCAATATGCGGGTGATCAACAAGACGGTCGATGGATTCGATGACTCGAATGCGCTCGGCTTTAGGTAAGGACTGGATCTCCTTGAGTGCGCTCTTTTTAATCTGAACCGAGTAGCGCACTGCGAGCCTCCTGCCAGTCGATACACTCATCACTCGGGTCGCGTAGTCGGTCAAGGGCGATAGAAATATCGGCAAAATCTTCAAGATATGACTCAACCGCCTGACGGATAACGTCAGCACGGCTGCGATGCAGAGTTGATGCCGCTGTATCTAGTGCATCAACCAATTCATCGGATAGTCGGGCGGTAATCTGTGGCATAAAAATCTCCATAATGTTGTTGACTGTCATTGACATCATATATTGTCGGTTACAGAAACGCAATCTGCCGCCAAGGCGGTGTCTGCCGCTAACGCGGTGTCTGCCACTTCGTGGCGTCATTGGTCTGCCGCTGAAGCGGCGTTATTTGTAAAAATCAGTGAACGGTGAACGGTGAGCCGTGAGCGGTAACTGCTTACTGCTCACTGCTTACTGCTTACTGCTCACCGCTCACTGCTCACCGCTCACTGCTCACCGCTCACCGCTCACCGCTCACCGCTCACCGCTTACGTTCGTAAAACACCTTACCTACCCGTTCGATATGTTCTTTCAGTTCTGCATGATCAAGGAGGTGAAATATCGACACGTCAATCATGTAGGGCAAAAGCAGATCAT
>NZ_JCBCBS010000154.1:0-1842 GCF_059864205.1 Pelovirga sp. | reverse complement strand
TCACCGGAACGCACTGCGCCCTGGTCCACACGACCCGTCACCTGAGACTCTATGCGCCCGCTGGTGCGGGTCTGCAAGGTGCCAATCGCCTCATAGTATTGAGGTAAAGCCACTGTTCGCGCGGCCACTTGTTTTTCGTTCAAAGGAAGGTCAGGATCAGGTGCCAAAGCATCCTCGGGTCCGATTTGCCCGGTCCTGAAAAAGCCACCAACATAGAGAATCAGCCCGACCAGCAGCAGGCCACCGATGACCGATGGTAGCCAGCGTTTGACATTGTTTTTCTTAGTGACATCCTGCGTCATTGAGCGCCTCCCGTTGACTCAGCATAAAAATGCCCCTCACCCAGGGTGCGCGCCAGCTCGACAAGAGCACGCAAGTGGTCGCGCTCGGCTGCGGCTGCGGCCATGCGACTGCGGCTCAGAGTCAGTTCAGCCTCCAGATAGCGTGTCACTGCGGCTGCGCCCCCGGCAAAACGCGTTTGTACCAGTGAAAAAGCCTCTTGGGCTTGCGTCACTGCCGCAACCGTTACCCTCTGGTGCGCTACAGCTTCCTCGACTCCCAACCAGGCCTTACGTACCTGCAGTTCAATGTCTCGGCGCAGATGCCGTTCAGCAGCCAGGCTTTGCTGAACCAGGCTGCGGGCTTTTTCGGTCCGTGCTGAGGTGGCAAAGCCGGCAAAGAGCTCCCAGCTCAGACGAGCACCCAGGGTCCAATTGAGTTGATCAGCGTTATAGGCCAGGTTGGAATCATCATGGTAAAGGCGTGCCTCCAGATCAAGGCGCGGCAGATATTCGGAGCGGGCAACACCGTGTCCCAGGCGTGCGCTTTGCAGGTTCAACCGGCTCCCGGTCAATTCTGCCCGGCGCGTTAAGGCCCGCTCAAGGGCCAGGGCATAATCTTGCGGAGGCTCGTAGGTAAAACTGTTTGAGGCGATGTGCAACGGGGTGTGGGCATCGCGGTCGAGCAACACCGCAAGTGCCGCCTGCAGCCGTTGCTGATGCGCACCGGCACGAATAATTTCTGACTGGGCCTCGGCCCGTCGCACCTGCAATGACAGTAAATCCGCACGCAACAGGCTGCCCCCGGCAAGGCGCACCTGTGCCAGTTCGATCTCGCGCTCGACCACGGCAAGACTCTGCTGAGCGATCTCCACCAGGGTTTGCGCCGTCAGCAGAGTAAGATAGGTATCGATGACTGCAGCTTCAAGCTGATTGACGAGGGCGTCACGTTCACTGTATGCCTGCTCCAGTCCTAACCGGGACTGCTGGTAACGTAGTCTGTCGCGCCCGCCGGCATAGAGGTTCAGTTGTGCCTGAATCCCGGTTTCCCAATTGTCGAAGCGGCCTGGATCATTGAAATCCACTTGCGAAGGCAACTGACGGGCATCGATGGTTTTGAACAGATAGGCGGAAGGGGCGTCGCCGCGCAGATATTCCAGTGAGACCTCTATCTGCGGCCAAAATGCCGCACGACTCTCCTTCACGGTCGCCTGTGCCTGGGCGATGCGTGCTTCTGCCTGCTCCAGCGCCGGGTTTGCAGAACGTGCCAGATTCAGGGATTTTTCCAGGGTGAGAATTTCGGCGCCGGCGCCGAAAGCCGCTGTCAATGCAGACAACAACAGCAACAAAACCACAAACGCTTGCAAAGTCTTCAAATATGGCATGAACATATCTCGAGAAAAAAGAAACGTAACTATTCAGCTGTCGTCCTTGCCACCGGATCGGGGGGTCCGGTGCTGAACAGATACAAAGAGACCAATCAATCTAATATTTAATATATATAGCTTTATGTATTGATTGTCAACTTCATCATGCCGTCTTACAGCTCAAAGGGCGGTGATCA
>NZ_JCBCBS010000126.1:0-4213 GCF_059864205.1 Pelovirga sp. | reverse complement strand
TTTGCTGTTGAGGAAAAAATCAAGGGGGCAACTCCTCTACATCGGAAGATCTGTCCCCATTTGTTTTAATGTTCATATCGTAGTTAAGATCAACATCGAGACCGCGGGGACGTGGCCTCAGCTACCGCCTCACCGCGAAACCATCCCCAATTCTACCGCCAGCTTTTCCCAGGCCGGCAGGCTGCGTTTGATCATGTCATCTTCAACACAGTAGGCAATGCGGAAGAATCCGGGAGCGCCGAAACCGCTGCCGGGAACCAGCAGAATCCCGTGCTGTTGCGCACGGCGGACAAATTCAATCTCATCGGGCAAAGGCGAGCGCGGGAACAGATAAAAGCCGCCGCCGGGTTTGACCATCTCGAAGCCCAGTTCAACCAGTTTGTTGTAGAGCAGATCGCGTTTGACCCGGTATTGCTCGACATCGACACTGACCCGTTGCAGGCGGGTGACGAGGCGCTGCATCAGCGCCGGTGCGTTGACAAAGCCCAGGACCCGGTTGGCAAAGGTGGCTCCCTGCATAAACAGATTGACATCTTTTAGCGCCGGTGATGCGGCCAGATAGCCGATGCGATCCCCCGGCAGGGCCAGGTCCTTGGAGTGGGAGGTGACGATAACGGCGTTGGTAATAGCCGTAAAGATGCAGGGGACCTCTTCACCGAAACTGATACGGGCATAGGGTTCATCGGAAATGGCGACGATGGTGGTGCCGTATTCCTGCTCTTTTTGAGCCAGCAAATCGCCGATTTGCTTCAGCGCCGCAAAGGGGTAAATTACCCCGGTCGGATTGTTGGGGGAGTTGATGATGAGCGCTTTGGTGCGCGCGGTGATGGCTGCGGCGATGGCGTTCACATCCGGTTGGAAGTCGGGGAGGGTGGGTACCACGACGGGAACACCGCCATGATTATCGATGTAAAAATTGTACTCAACAAAATAGGGGCTGAGGATGATCACTTCATCCCCGGGGTTGAGCAAGGTCTTCATGACGACGTTCAGGGCCGCTCCGGCACCGCAGGTCATGACAATGTGGGCAGCGCTCACCGGCAGGGCAGATTTTTCCGCGATCACCTCGGCCACTGCTGCCCGAGTTTCTTCGTAGCCGGCATTATTCATGTAGCGGTGCATGCCGGGAATCGGCGTGGCGGCAATTTTTTGCAATTCCTGTAGCAGCTCTTGCGGCGGTTCCATGGTCGGATTGCCGAGGGTGAAATCAAAGATATTCTCAGCGCCCCGCTCTTTACGTAATTTATCTCCTTCCTCGAACATCTTGCGGATCCAGGAAGAGCCTTCAATGCATTTTTTTACTTTGGCGGCCACGGGCATGGTTTATATCCTTTATTTTGTCGTAGCGAGGTTGATGGCGGTTTTTTAACTGCCGGAGTTTAGCTTCACGACACAACCGGGTCAAGGCAGATCAGTCTTCACTTTGTACTGCCGACAAATTGATTTCTGCCGGTCTTTAGGCTACATTGCTGCTCCCGCTGAATAAATTTAGCATCCGATGGATAAAAATATGACGACAACAGACAAACTTCAGAAGCTCAGGGCGCAGATTGATCGTGTTGATGATCAGTTGCTGGATCTGCTCAACCAGCGCGCCACTATCGTCCTCGAAGTCGGGCATCTCAAGGAGCGCAACGATGATCTGTTTTATGTGCCCAGCCGGGAGAAAAAAATCTACGAGCGGCTGACCGCAAACAATCCGGGACCTTTTCCTAATGACGCGGTGCGCAAGGTTTTTCGTGAGATCATTTCCGCCTCGTTAAATATGGAAATGCCGCTGCAGGTGGCTTTTTTGGGACCCCAGTCTACCTTTACCCACCAGGCGGCGTTGCAGCAGTTTGGTTTGTCGGCATCACTGGTGCCCCTCAAGAGTATTCCAGCGGTATTTGAAGAGGTCGAACGTGGTCGTGCCCATTACGGTGTCATCCCGGTAGAAAACTCTACAGAAGGGGTGGTTAACCACACCCTGGATATGTTTATCAATTCGGATCTGAAGATCATCGCCGAAATCATGCAGGAGATATCCCATCATCTGCTGTCGAAGTCAGGGCGGATTGAGCAGATCACCAAGATTATTTCTCACCCGCAGCCTCTGGCGCAGTGTCGCCACTGGCTGGAAACCAATCTGCCTGATATCCCCCTGGTTGATGTGTCGAGCACCGCTGCTGCCGCACAGATGGTGGCTGAGGATGAGAGTGCTGCTGCCATTGCCAGTTCAGCGGCCGCCGTTCAGTACGGGCTGCAGGTGGTCAAGGCAAGAATCGAGGATAATCCCCACAATTTCACCCGTTTTCTTGTGGTCGGCAAAAAATCACCGGGCAAGGGCGGAGATGACAAGACCTCGATTATGTTCAGTATCAAGGATGAGCCGGGCATCCTCTATCGCATGCTTGAACCCTTCAGCAAGCGCCAGATCAACCTGACAAAAATTGAAAGCCGACCGATGAAACAGAAGGCGTGGGAATATGTTTTCTTCCTCGATCTGATGGGGCATTGTGATGATGAGCAGATCGCCTCTGCCCTTGAGGAGTTACGTCCCCACTGTCATTTTCTTAAAGTTCTCGGATCTTATCCGCAGGCTCATATGCGTGCCGCACAGACGGAGATGGGCTGATGTCTGATCCCTTGTTGATTCCCCGTATGGCCATCATGGGGGTTGGTCTGATTGGTGGCTCTCTCGCCCTGGCCCTCAAAGAAGCCGGTGTTGTTGGTGAGATTGTCGGCTGTGGACGGGGCAAGCCCAACCTGGAAAAAGCGCTGGAACTCGGCATTGTCGATCGCTACACCCGCGATCCGCGTGAGGCGGTGGCAGATGCTGACCTGATTTTTCTCGCCACACCGGTGAAAACCCTGGGAGCGATTGTCGAGCAGTGTCTGCCGGCGATCAAGCCGGGCGCCATTATTACCGATGGGGGCAGTGTCAAGGCCGAGGTTGTGCGCAGCATCGAACCGCTGTTGCCTGATTCCATCCATTTCGTTCCCGGCCATCCCATCGCCGGGACTGAACAGAGCGGCGCTGAGGCTGCATTTGCCGGCCTCTATCGCGGCAAGCGCTGTATTCTGACGCCAACGGCCAACACCGACGCGCAGGCCCTTGCGCTGGTCGAACGGATGTGGCTGCTGGCCGGCAGCACGGTTGTCAAGATGCCGATGGACAAACATGATCGGATTCTGGCCGCCATCAGCCATCTGCCTCACATGGTCGCCTATTCCCTGGTCAACGCGGTTGGCTCCTATGATCATTACGAGGAGAACATCCTGGAATATTCGGCCGGAGGCTTTCGTGATTTTACCCGTATTGCCTCTTCCGATCCGACCATGTGGCGTGACATCGCCGAAACCAATCGGGAAGCTTTGCTGGAAATGATGGAGCAATTCGAGGTGTTTTTTGCAGAATTAAAAGCTGATATTGCCGCTGGTGACGGCGAACAGCTTTTCGAATTTTTTCTGCGCTCTAAACAGTTGCGTGACGCTATTCTGTAGGTGCCCGTTGGTGCTTTTGGTGTTTATAAAGGAAAGTCATACATGGAGAAATTAGTAAAAAAGACCCTGACGGCCTGCACACAATTGCGTGGAGAGGTCAGTGTTCCTGGAGACAAGTCGATTTCGCATCGGGCATTAATGTTCGCTTCCCTGGCACGTGGCACGAGCCGGATCAGCGGTTTATTGCAGGGGGAGGATTGCCACGCTACTCTGAATGCCTTTCGCGCCCTGGGGGTGCAGATTGCCGCCCGGGACAGTACTCATCTCAGTGTTCAGGGGGTCGGACTGGATGGACTTAAAGAGCCTGCCAATGTCATTGATTGCGGCAACTCCGGCACCACCATGCGCCTGATCAGCGGCATTCTGGCGGCCCAGCCGTTTTTTTCGGTGCTGACCGGCGATCAATATCTGCGCAAACGCCCGATGCGGCGGATTGTCGAACCCTTGACCCGGATGGGTGCGCGTATTTACGGACGCGACCAGCATAATCGCGCGCCCCTGGCGATTGTCGGGGGCGCGCTCAAGCCGATTGAGTACTCCTCTGCCATTGCCAGTGCCCAGGTAAAATCGGCCGTGCTGCTGGCCGGCATGCAGACGCAGGGAACTACAACGGTGTACGAACCGCACCTGTCACGTGATCATAGTGAGCGCATGTTGCGCTATTTCGGCGTGCCACTGGAATCTTTTCCCGGCGGCGCACGGGTGATGGGGCCGGTTGCACTTGAAGGGC
>NZ_JCBCBS010000071.1:0-2328 GCF_059864205.1 Pelovirga sp. | reverse complement strand
CGGTTATGACCATAAGAAATTAGGTATTACCGCGCGTGGCGCCTGGGAGAGTGTCAAACGTCTGTTCCGGGAGATGGGACAGGATATTCAGACTGAGCCCTTTACCGTGGTCGGCATCGGCGATATGAGTGGTGACGTGTTCGGCAATGGCATGCTGTTATCAAAGCAGATCCGTCTGCTGGCAGCCTTTGATCACCGTCATATCTTTCTTGACCCGAATCCTGATCCGCAAACCTCCTGGCAGGAACGCCGGCGGCTGTTCAATCTGCCACGTTCAACCTGGGAGGACTACAACAGTGAACTGATCTCTGCCGGTGGCGGCGTTTATTCACGACAACTCAAGGAGATTCCCCTGTCCCCGCAGGTTGCCAAATGGCTCGGTGTTCGTCAGAGCAGTATAGATGTGCCCGGTTTGATTAAATTACTGCTGACCGCGCCGGTTGATCTGTTGTGGAACGGTGGTATCGGCACCTATATCAAGGCCTCTACCCAGAACCATGAAGAAGCCGGTGATCGTGCCAACGATGGATTGCGCGCGGATGGCCTTGAGGTGCGTGCCAAAGTGATCGGCGAGGGGGGGAATCTCGGGTTGACCCAGGCTGGGCGGATCGAGTTTGCCCTTAATGGCGGTCGGGTAAATACCGATGCCATCGATAACTCCGGTGGCGTTGACAGCTCTGATCACGAGGTCAACCTGAAGATATTGTTGCGCCTGTTGCGCCAGGAGCGCAAAGTCAAGTCGCTTAAAGACGGCTATGCCCTGCTGGCGGAGATTGAAGAAACCGTTTGTCAGGATGTGCTTGCCAACAATTACACCCAGACCTTGTCTATCTCTCTGGATGAGTTGCGCATTGAAAAGGATGTCGAGCCGCACCTTGAACTGATCGACCGGCTCAGCCGTTCAGGCTTGCTTGACCGCCGTGGAGAAGGGCTGCCAAGTCGTAAAGATGTGGCATTGCGGCAACCCAACCGCTTAACCCGCCCGGAACTGGCGGTACTGCTGGCCTACAGCAAGATGTTCCTCTATCGGGGTCTGCTTGAGGCGGAATTGCCGGATAACAAGGTAGTAAAACAGCTGCTCTTTGATTATTTTCCGGCAGAAATTGGTGAGCGCTATGCTGAACAGCTGCCACGTCATCCGCTGGCGCGTGAAATTATCGCGACCATGCTCACCAACCGCGTGGTTGATCAGGCCGGCAGCGCCTTTTTGCAGACTGTCAGTCGTTTGACCGGGCGTTCGCAAGTCAGCGTCGCCAATGCCTATCTGACCTTTGACAGCCTGCTCAGCGGCACAGAGCTGCGCCGCGCGGTATATGCCTGCGATAATCAGATGGCGGCAGCACGCCAATATGAGCTGCTGCTGCGCCTTGAAAATATTCTGGCCACCTTCTGTGTGTTTGCTCTTGGCTACGGCATGGCGATCCCGTCAACCACCAGCGATCTCGAACGGATCAGTGCTCAGCTTCAGGACTACGCCGGCTTGTTGCCCAAGGTTCTGCCGGCCGCTGTCTGGCAGGACTGTCGGCAACGTAAAAGCACGCTGCAGAATGAAGGGTTGAATCCCGACATCGCCTACAAATTTTCGGTGCTGGATAACCTGGTCGATTTTCTGCCGTTGTTGTGTATGGTTGACAGCTCCGGTCAGAGTCTTGATGTCCTGGCACAGATCAAGGTGCTGGTGGATCAACAGGTCAACATTGATATGCTGCTGGCGCAACTGGCGAAAGTGCCGGTACGTGACAGTTGGGATCGCCAGGCGCGTGAATCTTTAATCAGTAGTCTTCACGCTGTCAATGTCAAACTGGTGTATCAGGTGGCAACGGAATCAGCAGAGCAACCTGAAGCCTTTTTCATCCAGCGGCGTGCCAAGCTGCGCTTCTTTGATGCCGCCCGCCAATCGTTGATTGCCGAGGAACCGCAAAACTTTCATCCGTTTTCGGTGCTGCTGCATAATCTCGAGGGGCTGGTAAAATCCTGATTTTAAGCCCCTGGTGCCGGCTGCCGGCTGGTTGTCGGACAGGGGCTCCAGGGGAAAAGATGATGGACAGCTTTTTCCCCTCTGTGTTATATCCGATGCGTTTTACAGGGTTTTTAAACCGTCCAGGAACTAAATCCTCCGCTGTTTGCGCTGCAGTCATTCATTTGCCTGCTGTATTGGTTCGGTTGTTGTTATAATATTTGTTTATTCACTTCGCTCCAGCTATAACAGTTAGAAGATCGCGACCGATGCGACTTGCTAATAATCTGGATCCTGCGACTTCGCGCAGGATGACACAGAAGGACGTTGATGGAAAAAAACGGGTGTCATTCTGCGCGGAGCGAGGCGTA
>NZ_JCBCBS010000057.1:0-24887 GCF_059864205.1 Pelovirga sp. | reverse complement strand
CATTTTCGCCGGCGCTTATCCAAAGCAATTTCATATCTGCTGGATCATTTATATATCTATTGTTCTTGCCTTTATTCCCTGTCGTCATCAATCGATGCCGATTATTGTGTGTTGATTGCTGCTGGTTCTGAGTCCTACTATGCCGCAAAAACGATAGGCAGAGCCTATGATATTCCGGTAGTGGCGGTAATGTTACCTAAGGGATACAGATATACTGATTTTGAACTGATTTTCGCGCAGAATCATGATCTTCCCCCTCAACGGGATAATATTCTGACGTTGCCGATCAACTTGACCTATGTTGATCCACAAGGACATCTTGTCGGGCAGCAGGGACAACATTATGTGGCATTTATCATTGGTGGAGACAGTCCTCATGGTGTTTTAGATTCGCAGCAATTGATAATGCAGATCGAGAATGTCATTGCTGATTTGTCCGAGCACAAATTCTGGCTGACGACGTCGCGTCGCACTTCGAAAGAGGTTGAAAAATGCCTCAAAAAAATCACATTCGACCACGCAATATATTATTCAGATTCACAGGTAAATCCGATCGCTGATTTCTTAAAATTCAGTGATTATGTTTTTATTACAGCCGATTCAACCTCAATGATTAGCGAAGCAGTGAGTTATGGTCAGGCGAACGTTGAAGTTCTTCCTTTGCGTGGTAGCAATTCCTCTAAAACCAAGGCAGACAAATTGATTTCGGCTCTTGCATTAAATTCATGCCTGCATATTTACGACGGACAAGTAGGCAAGGCAAACGCAAAGATTGATATAGGTAATATTATTAAAAAAGCTGTATTAAGGTGTGGATTGAGAGTTGTCCGATGAAAGTATTACAGGTTACGGCAGCGCTAGAACAGGGTGGGGTTGAGCGTGGCACCGTCGAAATGGCCGCATATATTGTTGCCCAAGGTGGTCAAAGCTATGTAGCTTCCCAGGGTGGCAGAATGGTTTCAACGCTAGTTCAGCAGGGATCAGAGCATGTGTTGTTGCCGTTGGCTCAAAGAAATCCGTTCTTTATCTTGTACTCTGCTTTCAAACTCGTCAGTTTGATTCGTCAAGAAGGAATAGATCTGGTTCATGCCCGATCCAGGGCACCTGCTTGGTCTGCTTACATTGCCACCCGTATAACAAAGACAAAATTTATCACCACATTCCATGGAACGCATCGTATTCAGAATTGCTTTAAAAAATTTTACAACAGCTCGATGGTACGTGGTGAACGTGTTATTGCGATCAGTCAGTTTATAAAAAAACACATAATGGATAATTATGATGTGCCTGAGTCACATATTGACGTTGCTCCACGTGGATTTGATCCAAATATATTTGATAGAAGGCTGATTTCCCCTGAACATCTCAAATTGCTGAACTCAGAGTTTTCTTTACAGGCTGACGTCCCGGTGATAAATCTTCCTGGTCGCTTAACTCGCTGGAAAGGACAAGAATTGTTTTTGCGGGCCCTGGTTGAAATTAAAGACCTGCCTTGGCAGACAATTTTGGTCGGCAGTGCAACAAAAAAAAGTCACTATGTTGAGCAGTTAAAAGAAATCGTTCGAACTGAAGGCTTGGCGGACAGGGTTACTTTTGTCGGCAACCGAACCGATATAGAATCGTTTTATGCCCTTTCTGATATAGTCGTCTCTGCTTCATTGGAGCCTGAGGCTTTTGGACGAGTTGCAGTAGAAGCTCAAGCCATGGGAGTGCCTGTCGTTGCCTCAGCCCACGGAGGATCGTTGGAAACGATTATGGATGGCCAAAGCGGTTGGCTATTTACACCAGGCGATATTAATGATTTGGCAACCAAGCTTAGAACCGCTTTAATGTCTCCTGACTTGGTAAAAATGGGAGCAACTGGACAAAAACTTACATGGGAAAAATATACTGTAGACAAAATGTGTGCAGCAGAATGGCGAACCTATAAGGCTGTTTTTAATCCTCAGGTTTTGCTATAAGGCTGACCAGTTTTACTGTCTAGGTATGATTGAATTGAACGGGTGACTAACAATGCGAGTGTTACATATTGCGTATCAGCAGCTAAGACGTTATGGCAAGACCCGGGTAAGCTGGGCACAAAAGCTGACTCATGGCCTGATTAAGAATGATCATTTTGTTCAGGTCTTCAGTGATCGGGATATTGCGGCTTTCGAAGCTCCGCTTGGTTTGAGAGATCTAGGTGTCGGCAAAGCGAATAAACGGTTGCTTGAAACAGTTGAAGCATTTGATCCCGATCTGGTGATAGCCGGCCATTGCGATATTATCAAGAATGAGACATTAAATCAGATACGACAGATTAAGCCCGGTGTGATCATTGTCCACTGCAACAATGATCCGTTATTTGTTCCTGAAAATATCGAAAAAATTAAGCATCGGACCCAAGTCGTTGACGCAATTTTTGTATCGACCGGAAGGCGGGAGCTGACTATTTTTGAAGGGTTGGAATCCCGCATTTATCATATGCCCAACCCGGTCGACCCTGCAGTGGAGAGTCTGGACAATTCACGCAAGACCGATCTGCCGATTGACCTGCTTTTCTGCAGTAACAGTAATGAACACACAAAACGCCTGGAAATGGTTCGGGAGTTAAAAAATGCTCTGGCCGATGAGATGGTTTTCAAAACGTTTGGCAGCTTTGGAGACCCACCGGTATGGGGTCGTGACTACGATAGAACATTGACTCAGACAAAAATGGGTTTGAATCTGAACCGTCAGGAAGGCCATTATTGGTATTCCTCTGCACGCATGGCGCAACTCGCCGGGAATGGTATTTTACAGTTTACCCATTGCGGCCCAAAGTTCGATGAATTGCTGCCGCCGGAGACGGTCGTCTATTTTAACGATGGCGATGATTTGCTGGCCAACATCAGAGAATTCCAGCATGACGATGAGAAAAGGCAACACTGGGCAGCTGCAGCCAGGAGTTTTTTTCATGCGGAAATTAATAACAGATTATATGCCCAGTATATTTTGGAAGCATCACTGCAGATTCCTTTCAGCCATGACTATGTCTGGGCGCGGGATATCCGTCTTGATGGTAGCATGATATGAATCTGCTTTTGTCCCCGCTTAAACCTTTTGCTCAAGGCGGAAACAGACTTTGTTATGTTCACCCTGAAGATTCAAAATTGTGCATTAAGGTAAGGCGCCCCGACTTTACTTTGGCAGATCGTCGTCGGAAAAAGGGCTTTCTCAAAAAAATTAGGCCTTTGTCGTCCTTTGACGATAATCTTGAGGAGTTCAAGGTAATGGGTGAATTGAAAAAACATTATGCCGAAACCATTTTTCAGCATATCAGCCGTTGTTACGGTTTCGTTGAAACAGACATGGGGAAGGGTCTGGTTTCAGAATTGATTAGAAACACTGATCACCGGATTTCCCAAACTTTAAAAAAATACATTTGGGAATTTGGTGTTACTGGTTCTTTAAAAACAGCGATTGAGTCTCTATTGGAGGTATGGAAACACGAGCTTGTCCCGTCGCGGGACCTTCTCCTGCATAATATTGTTGTTCAGCAGGATGCTGAAAAGATCATTCGTCTGGTTGTTATAGACGGGCTGGGGAACACCGGATTGATACCACTACGTTATTTGCCAAGATCCTGGCAAATGCAAAAGATTGAACGGAAGATAGCTAATTTCTATGAGCGAATTGAGCTATTATTGAGTCAACGTGGGGGGGATGTACTCCCTGGCTATCATGGAGAGTTACTGCATGATGGTGTCTCTGATGTTTCTCAGGAAATTCAATGATCAAGGTCGCCCAAGTTTTAGCCGGTGCCGCCCAGGGAGGGGCTGAAAACTTTTTTGTCCGCTTGGTCGTAGGCCTTCATACTGATGGACAACTTCAGCAAAAGGCGTTTATTCGTAACCACGAGCAGCGCATAGGCACCTTAAAAAAACAAAATGTTGAGGTGGAAGGCTTTCGTTTTGGCGGCATCGTGAATTTTTTGGATCGACGCAGATACCTCAAGGCACTCGACGAATTTAACCCCAACATTGTCATGACATGGATGAATCGTGCCAGCGGCCTTACCCCGAGGGGCCCTTATAAACTGGTCTGTCGTTTGGGTCATTATTATAACCTCAAGTACTACCGTCATGCGGACTACTGGGTTGGAATTTCTAAAGGAATTTGTAACCATCTGGTGCAGGGTGGAATGCCGGCTGATCGCGTATTTCATATCCCAAATTTTGCCGATGAATCTGAAGTTAAGCCTCTTTCACGCAACAGCTTTGATACGCCGAAAGATTTACCGTTGTTGTTAGCAGCTGGTCGGTTGCACGTTAATAAGGGTTTTGATGTCCTTTTGCAGGCGATGACATCAATCCCGGATGTCATTTTATGGCTGGCTGGAGGGGGTCCTGAGGAAAAAAATCTCAAGAAGCTTTGTCATGATCTTGGGCTTGACGAACGAGTCCGCTTCCTTGGTTGGCGCGATGATGTTACAGCTTTGATGAGGACCGTTGATGTTTTTATCTGCCCATCACGACATGAAGGATTGGGGTCTATTGTCATGGAATCCTGGGCTCATCGTTGTCCGATCGTTGCGACGGCTTCACAGGGGCCTGGAGAAGTTATAACAGACGGTGAAACCGGACTGCTGGTTCCCGTTGATGATGTCTTGTTGCTCTCCAATTCGATTAAATCAGTGCTGGCCGACAACGCAATGAAAGATAAATTAGTCGACGCTGCTTTTGACCATTATCAACAGTTTTACAGCAAGCAGGTCATTATTTCGCAATATAACCGGTTCTATGCAGACATTGCAGGAAAAGATCGACACTAAAAAGGGTTTGATATGGCATTATTCCCCTGCTGGATTATTACCTTAAATCCTGAACATGATCACGTTGTTTGTCTTTTAAAACAGCTTCGCGACTGGGGATTTGATCCGGAATTGTTTCCAGGTGTTGATGGTCGTAAGCAAATTCCTTCCCTTTTTCCTGATGAGCAAGTCGCTCAAAAGATTACACGAATTCGCCATTTATGCGAATTAACAAGCTCAGAGGTTGGCGGTTATCTGTCCCATTTGCGTGCGATTAAGAGAGCTTATTCACAAGGATTTTACAGGGTCTGTATTCTTGAAGACGATGTTGGATTAGAATCTTCCTTTGAATCCGTAGTAAAAGAAGTTTTTGGTTTGCCAGAAAAAGTCGAGATGGTTCGGCTGATGGCTTTGAAGGTTAGAAAAAGGAAAATTGTAGAATACTTCTCGAACGGACAACACCAGCTTGTTCGTCCGGAGCGTGGCTGGTGTGGTGGTCAGGGGTATGTGTTAAATCGTCGGGGAATGGAAAAAATCATCAAAGCTGGGTCTTCGATATTTGAACCGATCGATAAATTTTATGATCATTTCTGGGAGTATGATCTTCGTTTGTATGGGGTCGAGCCTCATCTGATCTGGGAGATGTCACATCCATCGAACATCTTAAAATCTAATGTCGCCCAGTCTCGGGTTTCCTGGTGGTTGTACTGGTTGCACCCCTTCAATAAGCTGTGGCGCAGTTTGAAACGGCATGCCTATCAAATTCAACATAAATCCGAGTTTTATCCGGCAGAATTTCCGCAAGGAAAACCTGGAAAAACTAAGCGCATGAAACTTTAGCAAGCAGAAATGGTCATAGATGAATATTCTGATGCTCAGTAATGAGTTTCCTCCAAGCATAGGCGGGATACAAACGCACGTTGATGAATTATCTTTGGCATTGTCACGAATTGGGCATCAGGTTGATGTTGTCACTCGTCTTAAAGATAAAAAAAATGCCCAGTATGAAGAACGTGAAGGGGTCAATATCCATAGAATTCAGCTTGCTACTAACCACTTTGTTTACGATTGGCAAATTTCAAGAAAGATCCGCTCGCTGATGAATTCCAAGGCGGTGGATATAGTTCATGTTCATGGAATGCGCCCATTGGCCGCCTGCAAAAACTTAAACCTGCCGGTTGTTTTTACGAACCATACTTCTTCATTTCTAAAGCGCGTTGATTTTGGTCCACCTATACAAAAAAAAATGTTGAAATTGTTGCGCGCTGCTTCTTTAGTTATCGCCCCAAGCCAGATACTGGTAGATAAAACCATTGAAATTGGATACAGAAAAGCTGTTCATTTTGTGTCAAATGGGGTGGATGTTGACAAGTTTTCTCCAGGGGAATCATCACTTAGAAAGAATCTTGGTTTATTAGATACAGATTTTATCATTTTGTTTTCCGGCAGGTTGCATAAGGTAAAAGGTGTCGATTGTCTTGCTGAGGCGACAAATTATATGGCGTTGCCATCTTTGCATCTGGTTGTGGCAGGAGATGGTGATGAGCGTGAACATTTTAAAAATATTGTGATACCAAATATTGGTTCAACAAATCTTCATATGCTCGGTGCCATACCTAACTCAGAGATGCCAAATATTTATCGCGGCTCTAATGTGGCTGTGCTTCCATCTATGATGGAAGCAACGAGCATTTCCGGTCTCGAGGCTATGGCGTGTGGCTTACCCCTTGTTGCGAGTAGAGTCGGTGGCCTTCCCTATATTGTTGATGAAGGAATCAGTGGGTTGTTGTTTAAGCCCGGATCTTCACAAGAATTAGGGGCTGCGCTAAGGGCACTATATGAAGACCGGGCAAAAATGGAAATAATGGGCGAGAAAAGTCGACAGCGGGCCGTGGAATTGTTTTCGTGGGAGATAGTTGCTTTAAAAACCATAGATATTTACCAGAACTTGATAGAGACATTTTGACATTCTGTAAAAGCTCCAGATTTCTTTAAACCCTTAAATAATAAGAAGCTAGTGTTAAATGTGTTTTGTCGAAAATTAAAATTAATATTCAAATCTTTCTGGTTTCAAAACGATCTGGTTACCTCACCCTTGTGGTTGGCTAATTTAACTACGGTTGCTCTTTGCTCTTTTGCATTCTTTGCGATGACAAGCGATCCCATCGGGAAATATTCTCTGCGATTTATTGCGCTTGGTGGATTTGTCATCTGGTTTTTTTACGGGGGGCAATTAAGGAGGTCCGGATCAACTTGGCTTCTTATTGCCGCTATCGTTCTTCCTCTTGTTTCTTGGGGGGGGGCTCATGTCAACCATCCTTTTTTGGCAGAGAATTCACCTAAAATTCATCGCCTGACCAACTGGTTTTTATTTATTCCGATAGCTGTAGTCTTAGGAGGCCGAACCAAAAATATTTATGTTGTTTGGTTTCTGTCCTTAATCGGGGCTTTATGTATTCCTTGGCTAACGGGGTTAGGGTGGCAGGACTTTGAATTGGGAATTCAGGGCATACGGCGTGACTTTGGTTTGCACAACGCCCAGCATGCTGCATTATTGTATGGTGTGCTTTTGCTTGGGTTGATGGTTTTTACCAAGAGATTCTTTTCTGTTAAAGGAACTTATCGTTGGTTTGCAATTCCGTTATGGTTTTTATCATTTGCTGTATGTACCGTTGCAGTTGTGATTACCCAAACTCGCGGTATTTGGTTCGGCCTGATAGTTTCCTTTCTGCTTTTTCCCCCCGTTCTTTTATGCCGGCGCGACAAAATAAAATTAATTAAATATAATTGGATGGCTGTGGTGATAGTGGTAGCTGTATTTGCCCTGTCTTTATCTTCACTAGTTAATCTCTCGAATATTATTCAGGGAAGAATGACAACTGAATCTCACAGTTTTGAAAATATTTTAGAAAAGGATTTGCAGTCTCTTGACTCGGGGAGTATCGGTATCCGAGTTAAAATATGGCAAGCAAGTTGGCCTTGGATTAAAGAACATCCCTTGGTTGGTTGGGGAGGGAACGCTCGAAGGCACATCGTTGATGAATCGGGGTTGGGGGTAAAGTTTGGACATCTCCATAATAGCTATCTCGATATTTTAGTAGGTTATGGGTTTTTGGGGCTTGTATTGTTTTTTTCTCTTATCGGTTGGATGTTGTATATTGCGGTAAAAGCTTGGCAGTCTGGTTGCCTCCCTGGTGATGTTCTGTTTTTTTTCTATCTCTACCTTGGCTTTTGGTTGTTCGTAAATTGTTTTGAGTCTTACATGTTTTTTTCTAGTGGGATCTATGTCTTTAATCTTATTTCAGGGGGGATTATGACATTAATCTGGCGATACCAACTGATATCTTTAAAATCATGAAAGCGTTGTGTAGAAATTGCACAGCTGTTTTGCCGGGATTTTATTTCGCACATCATAGTGTCACTTTATGAAAAAACCTAAAAGTCGACCAGTTGTTGGTTTTCTGTTTCGGGCGATTATTCAATTCCTCTCTCGTTTCTCTCTTGGGTGGGCACACCTTTATGGCATCATCATCGGCTGGTGCTTGTGGTTGCTGCCAAATCCTCTCAAGAGAATCACCAGAGAAAATATCCGCTATGCCTATCCGGATTATTTGCCTGGTCAGCGCCATCGCTTAATCAGGACCAGCCTCATTGATCTGGGTAAAGGCTTCTGTGAGTTGGGCCCCCTCTGGTGCTGGCCGCGGGAAAAGCTGCTCCCCCTAGTTCAAGATGATGGTGGGGTTGATACAATCAAGCAGGCATTGAAACGGGGTAGGGGAGTTATCGTTTTATCTCCGCACCTGGGCGCCTGGGAGATGGTGGGCTGGTATTGGTCGATCCATTTTCCCATCACCAGTCTTTATCGCCCACCACGGGTCAGATCGATGGCCGATTTCATGCGCCAGGTGCGTGAGCGTGAGGGAGCTAACCTGGTGCCGACAGAGGTCAGTGGCATTAAGGCTCTATTTAAGGCACTGAAAAACAATGAGGTGGTGGGTGTTCTGCCTGATCAGGACCCGGGTAAAAAAGGCGGGGTGTTGGCGCCATTTTTCAATCATCCGGCCAACACCATGACCCTGATATCCAAACTGATCCGGAAAACCGGCGCACCGGTGTTTTTCACCTTTGCAGAACGACTGCCAAAAGGAGCGGGTTATAAAATTCATGTGATTGAAGCTGGTCAGGGGCTCGACACAAGCGATGAGCAGGAGGCCGCCCGAATATTGAACCAGCAGATTGAGCAATGTGTGCAGTTGGTGCCGGCACAGTATCTGTGGTCTTACGGGCGCTATCGCAAGGTAAAACAACACTTGAGACGGCAGCAACTGCAGTAAACTGTCATCAATAAAAAAAAATATTTCATGTTTTAATCAAAAATGCTAACGTTCCACCGTTGCGGAGGGGGGCCTCCCTGTGATGGCCAATCATTTTTTCAATTCAGGAGAGCTATAATGGTCAACGTAAAAAGATTTTTTATTGCGTGTCTGGTTGTGTTCACTTTGTGTGTTGTTGGGCAGCCGGCGTTCAGTCTGGAAAAAATCAATATTAACACGGCTAGTGTAGAACAATTAACCCAATTGAATGGTGTCGGTCCGGCTACGGCACAAAAGATTGTTGAGTATCGACAAGAGAAAAAATTCGACAGCATTGATGAGTTGACGAACGTAAAAGGTGTTGGCGAAAAAACCCTGGATAAGTTTCGTGATCAACTAACGGTTGGAGACAAGTAAGTCAATACAACTGTTTATCCGGCCACTCACGCAACGCTGACGGGTGGGGGTAATGCCCCCCACCCGTTTTTCATTTTATGGAGCGCAAATGAAAGTTCTGGTTACCGGTGCTGCCGGTTTTATTGGTTTCCATTTGAGTCAACGACTATTGGAGCGCGGCGATGAGGTCGTTGGTCTGGACAACCTCAACGATTATTACGATGTCAATCTCAAGTACGCCCGATTGACTCAGATTGAAAATAAGCCGAACTTCCGGTTGGTTAAAACGGATCTGGCCGATCGTGAAGGCATTGCCGATCTGTTTCGCGCCGAGAGTTTTGACCGTGTTGTTAATCTCGCGGCACAAGCCGGTGTGCGTTATTCCCTGATCAATCCTCATGCCTATATAGACAGTAATCTGCAGGGATTTATCAATATTCTTGAGGGGTGCCGCCATGCTAACGTGGAGCATCTGGTTTACGCCTCGTCCTCTTCAGTCTATGGCGCCAATACCAGCATGCCTTTTTCCGTGCATGACAACGTTGATCACCCCTTGTCCCTTTATGCGGCCAGCAAAAAGGCCAACGAACTGATGGCTCATACCTACAGTCATCTTTATGCTTTGCCGACCACGGGCCTGCGTTTTTTTACTGTCTACGGCCCCTGGGGCCGCCCCGATATGGCGCTGTTTCTGTTTACCCGGGCGATTCTTGCCGGTGAGCCGATCGATGTCTTCAACTACGGCAAGATGCGCCGTGATTTCACCTATATTGACGATATTGTCGAAGGGGTCGTGCGCACCCTCGACCATACCGCTACCGCCAACCCGCAATGGGATGGAGCAACGCCTGATCCGGGAACCAGTGCGGCACCATACCGACTCTACAATATCGGTAATAACAACCCGGTGGAGCTGATGTATCTGATCAAGGTGCTGGAGGAAAAATTGGGAGTCGAGGCGCAAAAAAACTGGCTTCCCCTCCAGCCTGGTGACGTACCGGCGACCTATGCCGATGTTGATGCCTTAAGCGCTGATGTCGGCTTTAAGCCGGCAACTCCGATCGAGGTCGGCGTTGAGCGTTTTGTCACCTGGTATCGGGAATTTTATAAGAAATAAAAGCGCTTGACTTTTTCTGCAGTGATTTGTTAAAAGGACGCCTCGGTTGTTGCAGGCACGTAGCTCAGTGGGAGAGCACTACCTTGACACGGTAGGGGTCGGCGGTTCAATCCCGCCCGTGCCTACCAGCGACTGCAGCGAGATAATTCCAACCGAGTCAAGGCATCTAGCAGATGCCTTTTTTGTTTTGGAGAAGGGACTGATGGCCAGTATTCAGATAGAACTACCAGATGGCTCGATCAAGGATTTTGACGCCGGGGTGACCCCTCACGATGTTGCCCTGTCGATCAGTGAAGGGCTGGCACGCCAGACCCTTGCCGCACGTTTTAATGATGTTCTGATCGACACAGCCCGCCCTTTGGAGCAATCCGGTAAATTGCTGCTCATCACCCCCAATTCTCCGGAAGCTCTGGAGATGATTCGTCACTCCTGTGCGCATCTGATGGCGCAGGCGGTCAAGGAACTGTACGGTAACGACGTACAGGTAACCATCGGCCCGGCAATCAAGGATGGTTTTTATTACGACTTTTACAGCGAGAACAAAAAATTTGTTCCTGAGGACTTCCCCCTGATTGAAGCCAAAATGGAAGAGTTGGCCAGGGCTGACATGCCGATTGAACGCAAGGTGATGAGCCGCGATAAGGCGATTGCCATGTTTCGTGCCAAGGGGGAGGACTACAAGGTTGAGTTGATTGAAGATCTTGATCAGGAGACCCTGTCCTTGTACCAGCAGGGCAGCTTTATTGACCTGTGCCGTGGGCCGCATGTGCCGCGCACGGGTGTTTTCAAAGCCTTCAAGCTCACCAGTCTGGCCGGTGCCTATTGGCGCGGTGACGAAAAAAATGCCATGTTGCAACGCATCTATGCGACCGCATTTCTCAATAAAAAAGATTTAAAAACTCACCTGGAACGACTTGAAGAAGCGCGCAAGCGCGACCATCGTAAGTTAGGCAAAGAGCTCGATCTGTTTTCTTTTAACGAAGACATCGGTGGCGGTTTGGTGCTTTGGCACCCCAAAGGCGCCCTGTTACGGACGATCATCGAGGACTTTGAGCGCAAAGAGCATCTCAAGCGCGGCTACGATATCGTTGTCGGACCACAGCTGCTCAAAACCGATCTGTGGAAAATGTCCGGCCACTATGACAACTATCGGGAAAACATGTATTTCACTGAAGTTGACGAACAGGGTTACGGCATCAAGCCGATGAACTGTCTGGCGCACATGCTCATTTACAAGGCGAAGCCACGTTCATACCGTAACCTGCCCATTCGTTATTTTGAACTGGGCACCGTCCATCGCCATGAAAAATCCGGTGTCTTACATGGTCTGTTGCGGGTTCGCGGTTTTACCCAGGATGACGCCCATATCATTTGTCGACCTGATCAGATTGATGCCGAAGTCAAAGGTGTCATGTCCTTTGTCCGTGATGTCGCCGGTATTTTTGGTTTTAACTACACCATGGAGTTGTCAACCCGTCCGCAAAAGTCAATCGGTAGCGATGCTGATTGGGAGTTGGCAACCTGTGCGCTTAAAAACGCCCTTGATGATGTTGGTGAGCCCTATGAGATCAATGAGGGTGATGGTGCTTTTTACGGGCCCAAGATTGACGTAAAGCTGAAGGACGCGCTTGACAGGGAGTGGCAGTGTGCTACAATCCAGTGCGATTTTACCCTGCCGGAACGTTTTGACCTGACCTATACGGGCCAGGATGGCGAAAAGCACCGCCCCGTGATGCTGCATCGGGTGATTGTGGGCTCCATCGAGCGCTTCATCGGTGTTCTCATCGAACATTATGCAGGAAGTTTCCCCCTCTGGTTGTCTCCGGTACAAGCCATCGTGCTGAACGTGACGGATCGTCAGGCAGAGTACGCGCAGCAGGTGTTTGATCAGTTGCGTGCTGTCGGCGTGCGGGTTGAACTTGACCTGCGTAACGAGAAACTGGGTTTCAAGATTCGTGAAGCACAGGTGGCAAAAATTCCCTACATGCTGGTTATCGGCGATCGGGAAGTGGAAGATCAGACGGTTGCACCGCGCTTCCGTGATGGAAGTACCCTTGATCCATTGAGTGTTACCGATTTTGCTGCCTTTGTTGCTGCAGAAGCGGCGGCATATAAATAAGCAATGTTGCACAAAAGACCCGATGTGGGTCTTTTGTGTGTAAGTAAATGCGCTAGTTTGCCAAGAATAGGAGACACGTCATAGCCAAAGAAGCGAACATCAACGAAGACATCAGGGCGCGCCAGGTGCGTGTTATTGATGATGAGGGCGGCCAGTTAGGAGTTCTTGATATTGACCGGGCGTTGGAGTTGGCGCGGGAGCAGGGTCTGGATCTGGTTGAGGTCTCACCACAGGCAGAACCTCCTGTATGCCGGATCATGGATTATGGCAAGTACAAATACCAGCAGGCCAAGCGTTCATCGGAAACGAAGAAAAAGCAGGTCAAATTTGAGATCAAAGAAGTTAAGATGCGTCCAAAAACAGATGATCATGATTTCCTCTTCAAAATGAAACATGCGCGGCGTTTTCTTGAAGAAGGCAACAAGGTTAAGTTGACCATCATGTTCCGTGGGCGCGAAAATGCCCACCCTGATCAAGGGGCGATGCAACTTAACAAAGCGGTTGAAGCATTAAAAGATATTGGTCAGATTGAATCACATCCGAGTAAGATGGGGCGCTTCATGACAATGATGATCGGTCCCATTAAAAAATGATTGCGTTGCAAAAACTCACCAACTGCTGCGTTGCTGCCATCGTCTTACTGCTTCGACGTACATAAGTACGTCTCATTGCTCGACAATGGCGCGCCTTGCATTTGGCGCTTTTTGCTTAGCCATCCCAACTAATGCTTTCTGCGAAAGCATCTATAATATTCTGTGGCTGCAGGAAGCCACATCGGTAACAGGAGAGAACCATGCCAAAAATTAAAACAAACCGTGGTGCCGCCAAGCGCTTCCGTAAAACCGGTACCGGCAAGATTCGCCGTAACAAGGCTTACACCAGCCATATCCTTACCACGAAAACAACCAAACGCAAGCGTAACTTGAGACAGGGAACGACGGTGAACAAGGCTGATGAGAGAAATATCGGTCAACTGATTCCCTATCTGTAACTTTTACTGAAGCACATCACTGCCTGCCGCAGTGACGGTTGTGACCTGTGGGGATAATCTCCCCCTGCAGATCCGGCCACGGCAAATGCCGAAATCCCTATCTAAAATGAAGGAGCAAGTGAGATGGCAAGAGTAAAAAGAGGTTTTAAAGCCAGACGTCGGCGCAACAAGATTCTCAAGCTGGCGAAAGGGTACCGCGGTGCCCGGAGTAAATTGTTTCGCTCAGCAACCGAGGCTGTCGATCGCGCCTTAAATTATGCGTTCCGCGATCGCCGCGTTAAAAAGCGTGATTTTCGTGCCCTGTGGATCACCCGCATTAATGCCGCTGCGCGCGAAAATGGTTTGTCTTACAGCCGTTTGATCCATGGCTTGAAACAGGCCGAAATAGCCCTTGATCGCAAAATTATGGCTGATCTTGCGGTTAATGATCCGGCGGCTTTCAGCGTCATTGCTGAAACTGCCAAAGCCCGTCTGCAGTAAAAAAATAGCTGTTCATTTCCGGGAGACCGAGTGTAAGGCTCTGTCTCCCTTTTTTTATAAGCTTTTTTTGTCGTTTTCCCTGCTGAAGTCGAGCTCGGGATAAAGCTTTTGATATGCGGTGGCTCTAGGTACGGACAACATCATGAAACAACGTATACAGCAACTTCAGCACGATTCTCTGGCCGCTTTGCACCATGCTGCATCACTAAAAGATCTTCAAGCGGTGAGGGTACAGGTTCTCGGTAAAAAGGGTAGCCTGACCGACATCATGAAAGGGATGCGTGATTTATCGGCTGAGGACCGGCCGCTGGTAGGCAGTCTGGTCAATGTCTTTAAAGACACTTTTGAAGGGGTTTACGCAACGCGATTAAGCTTTCTCGAAGATCAGGAAATTTCCGCCCGTCTCAGTCGAGAAGCCATCGATGTGACTTTGCCTGGGAGACGCTCAGTGAGGGGTAGCCTGCACCCGGTCACTCTGGTAACGGACGATATAGTTGATATTTTCTCCCGCCTTGGTTTTTCGGTTGAAGAAGGTCCTGAAATTGAGAAGGATTTCTACAATTTTGAAGCCCTCAATATCCCCAAAGACCATCCCGCCCGGGATATGCAGGACACCTTTTACATCAACGATGATCTGGTTTTGCGTACCCATACTTCACCGGTACAGATTCGTACCATGCTTAAACAGCCGCCCCCGATCCGCATCATCGCTCCGGGAACCGTTTATCGGCGTGATTCCGACTTAACCCATAGTCCGATGTTTCATCAGATTGAGGGGTTTCTCGTCGATGAGCGTGTGACTTTTGGCGATCTCAAAGGAATACTGACCCATTTTCTTAATGAGTACTTCGGTGCCGGGTTACAGGTACGTTTTCGCCCCTCGTTTTTTCCTTTTACCGAACCGAGCGCCGAAGTTGATATTGCCTGTGTTATCTGTGGCGGATCCGGCTGTCGGGTGTGTGGTGGTACCGGCTGGCTTGAGATTCTGGGTTGCGGGATGATCGATCCGGAAGTTTTTACTGCGGTTAATTACGATGCAAAAAAATACAGCGGGTTTGCCTTTGGCATGGGCCTCGAGCGAATAGCGATGCTGAAGTATGGCGTCAGTGACCTGCGTCTGTTCTTCGAAAACGATCTACGCTTTCTGAAGCAGTTTAGTTAAGCGCAAAGGGCTAAACGTTATGATTGTCACCTATAACTGGTTAAAAGAATTCGTTGCGATAGATGCAACACCGCAGGATTTATGTCATCGTCTGACCATGGCCGGGCTTGAGGTTGATTCCCTGAAGGAATTGGGTGCCGGCCTGGAGACAGTGATCGTCGCCCGACTTGATCAGGTCGACCCGCATCCGCAAGCCGATCGTTTAACCCTGTGTCAGGTCAACACCGGTAGCGAGGTTGTTTCGG
This sequence comes from Pelovirga sp., assembly GCF_059864205.1. Classification (NCBI taxonomy): domain Bacteria; kingdom Pseudomonadati; phylum Thermodesulfobacteriota; class Desulfuromonadia; order Geobacterales; family Geobacteraceae; genus Pelovirga; species Pelovirga sp. The sequence continues at coordinate 9,293 of NZ_JCBCBS010000057.1, read as the reverse complement.
TGGTCTGTGGTGCGACCAACCACAAGGTGGGGGATCTGGTGGCGCTGGCACAACCGGGTACGGTCCTGCCTGGGGACTTCAAGATCAAGAAATCGAAGATTCGCGGTCAGGTTTCCTGTGGCATGTTATGTTCAGAAAAAGAACTGGGGCTGGCTGAAGAATCTGAGGGGATTATGATCCTGCCGGTGCATCTGCCGATTGGCCGGCCGGTTTTTGATGTCATGGGGTGGCGTGACTATCAGATTGAAATCGGTTTAACCCCAAACCGCCCCGATTGCCTTAGCGTTATTGGTGTGGCCCGTGAGGTTGCCGCTTTATACGGTAAACAGTTGACGCTACCGACGATAAAACTGGCTGAGGCGAGGGAGGCAATATCGACTCACGCTCGTGTCGCCATCGAAAATACTGCGGCCTGCCCACGTTATGCCGCGCGCATGATCCGTGGGGTCAAGATCGGACCCTCACCGGACTGGATGGTGCGGCGTCTTGAGGCGGTTGGTATGCGTTCAATTAACAATATTGTTGATGTGACCAACTACGTCATGATGGAGTTGGGCCATCCGCTCCATGCTTTTGATTTCCGCTTTGTTGAGGAAGGGCGTATCGTTGTTAAATGCGCGCAAGAAGGGGATACATTCGCAACACTGGACGGGCAGGAACATCAGCTATCGGCTGACGATCTGATGATCTGCGATGGTCGTAAAGCCGTTGCGCTGGCGGGGGTCATGGGGGGACTGAACTCTGAAGTTCAGGATGACACCGAAACCATCCTGTTGGAAGCGGCTTATTTTAATCCGGTTACGGTGCGGCGCACGAGTAAGCGTCATGGCCTGCATACTGAATCCTCGCACCGTTTTGAGCGTGGTGCCGATATCGACATGGTGCCCGTCGCCCTCGATCGGGCCGCTGCCCTGATGGCAGAACTGGGAGGCGGCGAGATCCTGGCCGGTGTTGTTGATGTGTATCCGCAATCATTGCCGCAACGGGAAATATCCCTTGCTTTGGTCAGTGTCAATCGCCTGCTTGACTTGTCTCTGGATGCTGCCACAGTAGCCGGGTGCCTTGAATCCATCGGTTTGACAGTTACAACGCAAGCGGGAAAGAGCGGTATCTTTGCCGTCAAGATCCCCAGTTTCCGGCCCGATCTTGAGCGCGAAATCGATCTGATTGAGGAGATTGCACGCCTCCACGGTTACGACAAGATTCCGGTTAGTATGCCGATCGGTGTGGTTGATGCGACATTGCCGCCAGCGCGCCAGCGACTGCAGAAAAAGCTGCGGGATATGCTGGTTGCTGCCGGGTTCGCAGAAACCATCAATTATTCCTTTGTCGGTGCCAATGCCGTTGATAAAATTGCCTTAGCTGATGACGATGTGCGCAGAAATCAGGTGCCGATTTTAAATCCTCTTTCCGAAGAGCAGGCGATGATGCGTACCAGTCTGGTGCCGAGCGTTCTGGAAAGCGTGACCAGGAACCTTAATTATCGCAGTACCGATTTACGGTTGTTTGAATTGCGCCCGGTTTTTCTTGCCGCAGCGGGCGAGCAAACCGCAGAGCGCTTATCCCTGGTTGCTGTCATGACTGGTCGAAAAGATCCGCAGGGCTGGGCGCAGAGTGGTGCAGACGTTGATTTTTTTGATTTAAAAGGGGTTGTTGAAGAAATCTTGGGCGCTTTTGGCCTCGAACAAGGCAGCTTCGACGCCGCGGCCTCACAACCCTATCTGCATCCGGGCAAGTCCTGTGCCCTGACGACGCAAAGTGGAGCGCTGTTGGGCTATCTGGGCGAAGTTCATCCGCGCACCCTGGCGGCCTTTGATATTGATCAGCCAGTCTATCTGCTCGATATCGATGCTGAAGAGTTGTTTCTCCACCATGTAGCGCGTCGATCCTTTACCCCCCTGTCGCGTTTTCCCGATGTCAGCCGCGATACCTCCCTGCTGGTGGATGAGGATACCAAGGCAGCTGAAATTCTTGCTATTCTACGGCAGAATAAGGCTAGAACCGTCGAGGATCTGACCTTGTTTGACCTTTATGCCGGTCAAGGAATTCCACCAGGGAAAAAAAGCATCGGCGTTCGCATCCGCTATCGTGATATGGCCAAGACCCTCACTGAAGAAGAGGTTGGCAAAGCACATGATCGGATGATCAAGGTCCTGTGTGATAAATTGGCAGCTGAAATTCGTTGATAGCACTTGCGGCGTTTTGGCCTCTGTGGTACAAAACTATTGAAATCAAATAGATACTTGATTCCAAGCTTATTAGAAAGTGGGCAGGAGGGTTTATGACTAAAGCCGATTTGATAGAGAATGTTTATCTTACCACCGGGTTCTCAAAAAAAGAATCTGCAGAAATTGTCGAGATGGTTTTTGACTTGATGAAGTCAACCCTCGAGGATGGTGAGAAAATCAAGATTGCCGGGTTTGGCAATTTTGTTGTTAAAGAAAAAGCCTCCCGCCGTGGGCGTAATCCGCAAACCGGTGGAGAAATCGAAATTTCTGCCCGTAAAATTTTGACATTCAAGCCGAGTCAGGTACTCAAGGCGGCTATCAACGAAGCTTCCTGAGTGCCCTAAAGAGAAGCTGTGGCCGACATACCCGACAAACTGTTTTTTAAAATAGGTGAGGTAGCGGATCTTCTTGATCTCAAAACCCATGTATTACGCTATTGGGAAACAGAATTTACCTGCCTCAAGCCGGTTAAAAGCCGTTCCAATCAACGACTTTATCGCCGGCAGGACGTAGAAACGGCCCTGCTGATTAAGGATCTTCTTTATCAGCGGGGCTTTACTATTGCCGGGGCACGCAATCAGCTTGATCATAAAAAAACCCTCGATCTATCTGTTTCCTCCCGTGAAGACTCATCTCTAACTGCTCAGCAACGGTTGGTTCAAATCAAGACTGATCTGCTGGTGTTGCGCCAATCCCTGCTAGACAATCAATGATACCGAGAAAAGTGGCGACGTGCTGATACTGGTAACTAACGACGATGGTGTCTATTCTCCCGGGCTGCGTGCTCTGGCAGATGCCATGGCGACCTTGGGTGACGCCGTGATTGTCGCCCCGGACCGCAATCGCAGCGCGGTTGGGCATGCCCTCACCCTGGAACAGCCATTACGCGCTGAAGAGATTGAACCCGGTATCTTTGCCGTTGATGGAACCCCGACCGACTGCGTTAACCTGGGAATTCACGGTTTGATGATGCAGCGCCCGGATCTGGTTGTTTCCGGCATCAACAGTGGCAGCAACATGGGCGACGATATAACCTATTCCGGGACCGTCAGTGCAGCGTTGGAAGCTTCATTGATGGGGATACCGGCGATCGCCGTTTCACTGAACGCTAAAATATTTTCTGAAGCAGATCTGCTGACCACCACTCGATTTATCATTGTGCTAGCCCAACAAGTGGTGAAAAAAGGGCTGCCTGCTGACACCTTCCTCAATGTCAATGTTCCTTCCGGTCCCTGCCACGGGGTTAAAGTTACTCGTCAGGGCAAACGCCGCTATGGGCAAGCAGTCATCGTTAACGAAGATCCCCGCGGACGCAAATATTACTGGATTGGAGGGTCCAGCGTTGGTTTTGAAGATATTCCCGGAACCGATTGTTGTGCTGTGTCTCGTGGATTTATTTCGGTGACACCGTTGCACACCAATCTGACCAGTGACAGCTTTTGCGAAACCCTGAAAAATTGGCCGGTGTTGTGTGATGGAGGAGTTTTGTAATGGATTATTCCGTCGCTCGACGCAGAATGGTTCAGCAACAGATCATCGCCCGCGGCATCAATGATTCGCGCCTGATCGATGCGATGAATCAGGTGCCGCGCCACTTTTTTGTTGACGAGGGGTTGCGTGGTCACGCCTATGCCGATGGTTCCCTGCCGATCGGCCATAAGCAGACTATCTCACAACCCTACATGGTTGCCGCTATGTCGGCGGCGCTGGAACTTCAAGGTCAAGAACGGATACTCGAGATTGGTACCGGTTCCGGTTATCAGACAACCATTCTCGCCATGTTGGCTAAGCGCGTCTACTCGATTGAGCGTATTCCCGCCCTTGCTGCCCGTGCCCGCAAGGTCCTCGATCAATTACACATAAGTAATGTCAATATCAAAATTGCCGATGGCACGCTGGGTTGGAAAGATCAGGCCCCTTTCGATGGGATCCTGGTCGCCGCCGGCGCACCGGACGTGCCGCATGAATATCTGGCTCAGTTGGCTGTAGGGGGCAAGCTGGTCTTGCCGGTTGGTGGATTTAACCAGCAGAGCTTGATAAGGATAACCCATCTGGGAGAGGATCAGTTCCGGCGCGAAGAGTTGATGGGCTGTCGTTTTGTTCCCCTTATTGGCGAAGCTGGCTGGGCGGAAACGGATAATGCATAAAACCCCCTTGCAGCCATTGTCATGCTAAAATCTGTGCGCCGCCTCTATGACTGGGTTCTGACCTGGGCTAACAGCCGTTATGCGCTACTGGCGCTGGGTCTGCTCGCCTTTACCGAAGCCAGTTTTTTCCCGAGTCCCCCGGATGTTCTGATCATGGCATTGGCTCTCTCCATGCCGCAGAGGTCCTACCGCTATGCTCTGATTGCCACGGTCGGTTCGGTGCTGGGGGCGGCTCTTGGTTATGCCATTGGCTGGGGATTGTGGGATTTATTGGCGGTCTTTTTTTATGCGTACGTGCCGGGTGTTACTGAAGTGGGCTTTGCCCGTGTCGGTGAGTTGTTCAGTGAATTCGATTTATGGATTATATTTGCCGCCGGCTTTACTCCGATCCCCTACAAAATTTTTACCATTGCCGCTGGTGTTTTCGCCATCAACTTTCCGGTATTTATACTGGCATCACTGATTGGCCGCGGTTTACGCTTTTATCTGGTTGCCACCCTGTTCTATTATATCGGGCAGCCGGCTCGTGCATTGATTGAAAAATACTTCAATCTGTTAACCGTAATTGCCTTTATCCTTATTGCGATTTTTGTTGTTATCGTCCGGATGGCCAGTTGATCGTCGGAGCAGATAACAAATAGAGGATCTACTTTTGATTGCTGGCCGTAGGAAGGTGGTAGTGTCTTTGTCCCGCTTCTCATTGGCTTTGTTGATAGCTGTGACGGTTGTGATAGCTTTGGCCGCCTGTCATTCCGGGGTCTACCATACCGTCGAACCGGGTCAGACCCTTTTTCGTATCAGTCGCACCTATGGGGTCGATAGCGATTATCTGGCCCGCATCAACAATATTTCTGACCCTACGCAGTTGCGCGCAGGTACCAGGTTGTATATTCCGGGGGCAAATCAGCAACGTCGCGTCGAGGTGGTAACATCATCACCAGTTCCTGCTACCACAACCCGCACAGCACCGGCACCGGCACCGGCACCGGCAACGCCGTCATCCCCACCTTCTGCTCCTGTACTGACACCACGCCCTCCACCTGCGCCCTCATCGCCTCCGCCCGCGATGGCGAGTATACCGCAAAAGACATTTAGCTGGCCCCTTAAGGGGTCTGTTGTACGACAATTTCGTCCGGCTGCAGAGGCAGGTGCCGGACGCGGCATAGAAATCGCGGCACAGCCGGGGACTGCCGTGCTGGCCGCTGAAGCCGGGCGGGTGATTTATAGTGGTGATGGCGTCAGTGGCTACGGTCATCTGGTGATTTTGCAGCATGACAACCAACTTTTTACTGTTTACGGATTTAATCAACGTAACCTGGTAAGTCAGGGGGCATTTGTCAGCCGTGGTGACAGAATAGCCCTGTCGGGAACACCACCTGCGGGAGGGGAACCGCGTTTACATTTCGAGGTTCGATCAGGAAAGGAGCCGGTAAACCCTCAATTGTATCTCCCTTAGTGATCGTTGAAACTTTTCAAAAATCAGGAGTTCATGGATGAGCAGATACAATTCAGAAGAGGACCAGCCGGAAGAGCTGGATGTCTTGGCCGATGATGGGGTAGATGCAAACGATCTGGAGACTGATGCTGATGAGGAAGAAGAGAAGGAATATCAGTCTGACAATGAAACATCAGCGGTCGATGCGATTAAACTCTATCTCAAGGATATTCAAAAAAGTCAGCTGTTAAATGCCGCACAGGAACGTCAACTGGCTGAATTGATTGCCCTCGGTGATGAAGATGCCAGAGCGCGGATGATTGAATCTAACCTGCGCCTGGTTGTTAAAATCGCCAAGCGTTATATGAACCGCGGACTTCCTTTTCTTGACCTGATTGAGGAAGGGAATATTGGGCTGATCAAGGCCGTTGAAAAGTTCAAGGTTAGTAAAGGGTGTCGATTTTCCACTTATGCTACCTGGTGGATTCGTCAGTCGATCGAGCGTGCTCTGGTTAATCAGAGCCGCACCATTCGCTTGCCGGTGCATGTCGCTGATGAAATCAACAAGCTTGTCAAGGTTACTCGTGAACTGGTTCAGACCCTCAATCGTGACCCTGGCGTTGCAGAAATCGCCGCTGCCTTGGGGGTTGAAGAAGCTCGGGTGCACAAAATGCTGGTGTTGCTTCGAAAGACTTATTCTATCGAGCACCCGATGGGGGATAACAACGACTACAGCCTCATCGATACAGTTGAGGACAAAAATCTCGTCGACCCGGCCAGCACTATCGAGGATGTCGATCTTTTTACCCATGTTCTTGAATTGATGGATGACTTGACTGAAGCCGAACGGGAAATTCTGGTTATGCGCTTTGGACTCGATGATTCCGAGCCACAAACCCTCGATACCATCGGCCGGCTTTTCGGGGTGACCCGCGAGCGCATCCGCCAGATTGAGGCCAAGAGTCTGACAACGCTGCGCAATGCCGCACAGCAGAAATTAACACCGTCCGAACCCTAATCGCCTGTTACGGGAGAACAATGATGGATGATTTAAAGAATATTATTCGCGATATCCCCGATTTTCCCAAAAAAGGGATCATCTTCAAAGATGTGACCACTTTACTGGCCGATGCCAAAAGTTATCAGCGCATGATCGATCTGCTCGCTCATCGCTATATTGGTGAAAAGATTGACCAGATTGTCGGTATAGAGGCCCGTGGATTTATCCTCGGAGCAGCACTGGCTTACAAGCTGGGTACCGGAATCACCCTGGTCCGCAAGTCGGGAAAGCTCCCTTACAAGACCCATCGGGTGACCTACGATCTTGAGTATGGCAGCGATGTTCTTGAAATCCATGAAGACGCATTTAAAAGTGGGGATCGCGTGATTATTGCCGACGATCTGCTCGCTACCGGCGGCACCATGGCCGCGGTCATTCAACTGCTCGACCGCGCCGGCGCCGAGCTGGTTGAATGTGCTTTTCTGGCGGAACTGGAATTTCTCAATGGCCGCAGTAAGTTGCCCGACGGGAAAGTCTTCAGCCTGCTCAAATTCTGATGGCCGCTGGAACCGGATTGCCGCAAGTCGCTGTCATGTATATGTCTGCATACGACACCATGGCTGCGCTCTATAACCAATTGAGCGCCTGACGCTACGAGGGTAAAATCATCTTTCACGAAGATTCCGTCGATGGTTGGGAACACGTACTGCTAGCCTGCATTGGCTTGCTCGAAGGAAAAAACTTTGATAGGTTGATTCCTCGCATCACAAAAGATTAGCTCACTTATATCTATGGAGTTAACATGAAGATATTGATGATCCTGACTTCACACGAGAATCTTGGCACCACCGGCGAAAAAACCGGTTTCTGGCTGGAGGAATTTGCTTCACCTTACTATGTATTCAAAGACGCAGGGGCTGAAATTACGCTGGCATCACCACATGGCGGCCAACCGCCACTTGACCCCAAGAGTGACGCCCCGGATTTTCAGACCGAAGCGACCCATCGTTTCAAATCAGATTCTGCTGCACAGGCTGTTCTGGCAAACACTCTAGTGCTTGCAGCTGTCACCGCAGTTGATTATGACGCCGTATTTTACCCTGGCGGGCACGGCCCCCTGTGGGACTTAGCCGAAGATGCAGCGTCCATCGCTCTGATTGAGGTGATGCTTGCCGCGGGCAAACCGGTTGCCGCTGTATGCCATGCCCCTGGTGTGCTACGGCACCCTAAAGCTCCAGATGGATCCTCCGTGGTGCAGGGGAAAAAAGTTACTGGTTTCTCCAATAGCGAGGAAGAGGCTGTCGGACTGACTGAGATAGTTCCTTTTCTGGTCGAGGACATGCTCAAGGAGTGCGGCGGAAAATACTCAAAAGCGAAGGACTGGCATCCCCATGTTGTTGCTGATGGCCTGCTGATTACAGGTCAGAATCCCGCATCATCTGAACCAGCAGCCAAGGCATTACTGGAAAAGTTGTCATGATTCAATTCTAAAAGGTTTTCTTGAACTCCACCTGCTCTTTTTCGTAAGCAGCTTTAAATTCCGGTAGTGATGCTACGTCAGCGATAAAACGTTTGACGTTTGTCCCCATCTCAATTTTCGTATTGGCAAAGCCAGCATTCCAGCTAGAATACACAGCGGCCATATAATCGGCGTGGGTCGGCTGGTCTCCGAGAATAAACTTTCTGGTTTCTAGTCGCTTATCCAGAATTGCCCACAAGCTGGAAACGGCGTCTGCAAGCTGCTGCAGTGTTTCTGCCTTGACCTCATCACTGAGTTTGATTTTGTAGGCAATGGCGAACATTCTGCCGTAGGCCGGGTGCAGGGTCGAATAATCAAAATTCAACCACTGATAGAACTTGGATCTCTGCTCAACGTCTACCGGCAGCATGGTATTGGCGTGTTTTTCAAGCAGATACAGTGCGATAGCAGCCCCTTCAGTAATGATCTGACCATCTTCCCTCTTTAAAGCTGGGACCTGGTTGGTCGGAACCATCGATTGATAGTCCGCGACATCATTGCGCTTGATCAGTTGATAGGGAACCCCGAGCTTTTCCAGCAATACAGCAATTCCGGTAGAACAACTGCCTGGGAGGGTGTAAAGCGTGTACATAATGGTTTGTCCTTTCAAAGATTACATCCAGGAATTTTTGAGCATTTGGAGCCAGCCACAAGGCTGGCATTTCTCCAAGAGGGTTAAATGGTTTCTCGACTGATTCTGTCGATAAAAGTCAATATTGACAATCTTGAGTCAGTGAACTTAATCGCTATGATTCAGGTCAACATTTGTTTGGATACTTGATTGGTTCAAAACTTTTTTTAGCGATATTTGGGCCGGTTGGCGGCGCACACGAAAATTAAGGTGAATAACATTCATGTGACAATGATTTTGAGCGGCAGGATCGTCTTGACCGACCGGTATGCCGGTGATAAAGAACATGTAACTCACTTGCTAGACGGTTGATAGTATGGATGCAGGGCGCCT
>NZ_JCBCBS010000029.1:0-6462 GCF_059864205.1 Pelovirga sp. | reverse complement strand
AGCATCCTGCATGAGCAACGCCTCAAGGAGATCCTGGATATCCCGGCAAGGATCGTCCCCGTCGCCTATTTATGCCTTGGCTATACCGATTTCTTTTTTAACAAACCCGAATTGGAAACAGCCGGTTGGCAACCCCGCCTGCCGCTGGAAGAGCTTGTTTTTACTGATCGCTGGGGACAGTCTATCGATCCGGCAGGGGGAGGATTTGCTTGACGCGGCAAAGGGAGGGGCATAGGTTGTGATTTGTTTAACGATATTGTTATCAGTTATCAGGGCGAGATTCCTTTGAAACTGAAGAATTCGATCACCGTGCGAATGACAATCGCCACAGCGGCTCTTCTTGTGGCGGTGCTCGCAGTTGTCAACGTGTGGCGCGATACCGGCATCGTGGCACGATGGCAAGCGGAACTGCAATCCAAATCGGCGTTGACGGCCAACCTTGTCCTCCGCAGTTTCGAAGCGGTCGATCCGGACAAGTTCCCGGTTCACGAGGACTACCTGGCGCGGAATCTTGTCGAGCTTCCGGATATCCATGACATCCTGGTCGTCGCAGCCAACGGGCGGGTCGCTTTTTCTCATCACCCGGAGGAGATCGGAAAGCTCTTCGACCCGACGACTGAGCAGGTATGCGGAGGTTGCCACACGGCGGGTGGAATCCACTCTGAAAGCCGAGAGTACACATCGAGGAATGGTCAGCCGGTTTATCACGAGGGATTTCCGATCACGAACGGGAGCGCATGCCGGCGTTGCCACGATTCGCGCCAGGAGATCCTTGGGATGCTGCTCATGTCTCTCGAACTCACCCCCTTCTATGCTGAACTCACTCGCAGGCATATCTCCTTCGTCTGGTTGGCGGTGGCAGTGGTGCTCGCTTCTCTTTTGTCCTTCTGGGGGCTCTTCCGAGTGCTGGTTCGCCAGCCGCTGGCGCGGCTCGAGTCGGACATCCGGAGTCTGGAAGGGGGCGACTTCCAACATCTTCACGGGCCGCGGGGGGAGAACGAGATTGCGATCCTTCACGCCTCATTCATCACTATGGCCGGTCGGCTGCGCGAAGCCCGTGCAGAACTCGAAAATCGGGTACGTGAGGGGACGCAAAGGATCGATTCCCTGAGTGGTGAACTCGACCTGGTCTACTCGAATCTCATGCATTTGGAACACCTCTCGGCCATGGGGACCGTCTCGGTCGAAATCGCGCACGAGATTCGGACGCCCTTGAACGCCATGGCCTTGCACCTGCAGCTGCTGGGGCGCAGTCTACAGCGCGGTGGCGGTGATGACGAAGAGATTGGCGAGCTGTTCGGCGACATGAACCGGGAGGTGCAGCGGATCGTGGAGACGCTGAATCAATTTATGGCGCGCGTTCGGCGACCCATGCCAAAGCCGGATCCCGAGCCGCTCGGACCGGTCGTCGAATCTGCGATTTTTCTGATGGGGGCCGAAGCCAGGCACGCGGGGGTGGTAATCGAGAAGCAAATCGCGCCTGAGGTTCGTTTGCTTCCCGCCCACGCAAACCACATCCGCCAGATCCTGACCAATCTCGTGAGTAACGCCGTGAAGGTCACTCCGCACGGAGGTCGTGTGCGCGTCCGGGCCTTTCTTGACTCGGAACGGGTCCGGATTTTCGTCGAGGACTCCGGACCCGGTGTTCCGCAGGCGATGCGCCAACGGATACGGGAACCCTTTTTTACGACGCACCCGGATGGCACTGGTATGGGGCTTGCAATTGTGGAACACATTCTTCAGGACTGCGGTGGTTCTCTCGATGTTGGGGATGCGCAAGATCTGGGCGGTGCGGCCTTCATGGTTACCCTCCGGGATTGCGCCCCGGCAGCGGGTTGCGATACGGCTTAGGTATCAGGTTTTATCTATGGAGGATTCAGAAATGGCCGGTGTTCGAGGGCGAGTTCTCTTTGTTGATGACGATGCTTCAACGCGCAAGGCGATGACGCGCGGACTTCGTCAGGACGGCTTCGAGGTGACGACAGCTGCATCCGCCGAGGAGGCCCTCACCCTGACGTTGGGTGCACCGCTTGACGTGCTGGTGACCGATGTTCTCATGGGGGGCATGAGCGGCATCGGCCTTCTTCGCAAGGTGCGCCAGATCCGTCCCGGGCTACCGGTTGTCGTCATCACTGGATACGGGAGCGTCAATGTCGCGGTCGAGGCCATGCGTGAAGGGGCTGCAGACTACTTTGCGAAGCCCGTTAGTTTCGACCATCTCGCTCGCACTCTCGATCGAGTCATCGGCAACTGTCGCCGCCACGGCGAGATCGTTTCCCCGGTCCCGCCGGCAGAATCGCCCCTTATCGGCCAGTCGGACCCGATCCGCAAAGTTCTGCAGCGCGTCGCGGTAGTGGCCGGAACGGACGCGACGGTTCTGGTTCGAGGGGAGTCCGGAACCGGCAAGGAACTCGTTTCACGGCAACTTCACCGCGCCAGCCGGCGCCGAACCGGTCCCCTCGTCATCGTCAACTGCGCTGCAATCACTGAGTCGCTCGCGGAAAGCGAGCTTTTCGGGCACGAGAAGGGGGCCTTTACCGGCGCGGTACGCCCTCGTGCCGGCAAAATAGAGCAGGCGAACGGCGGCACCCTGTTTCTCGATGAGATCGGCGACCTCTCACCGATTATTCAGACCAAGATCCTGCGCGTACTGCAGGACCAGATAGTGGAACGGGTCGGCGGGTCGACCTCTCTCAAGGTGGATGTGCGACTTGTGGCGGCGACAAACCGCGACCTCGAGCGGATGATCCAGGAGGGAGGATTCCGCGAGGACCTGTATTACCGCCTTAAGGTCGTCACCATTGACATCCCCCCTCTCCGGGACAGGATCGACGACATTTCGCCTCTCGTGAACCACTTCCTGGAGGAGCTTGCGCATCGTTATGAACTTCCGGCAGCTCCGGCACTCGGCAGAGGGGTTATGGATGCGCTGCGCGCCCATCCCTGGCCCGGCAATGTCCGTGAACTCCGCAACCTGATCGAGGAACTGGTGATCACCGGTGCCGGCGAGCGAATCCTGCTGGTGGACCTGCCCCACCATGTGCGCGGACCTAGCGTCCCCAGCAGCGATGAGCCGTTGCTCGACGGTACTCACGGACTCGACGAGATCGAGCGGGCCGCGATCCAGCGAACACTGACCCGAACCGGCGGCAACAAGACAGAGACGGCACGCATCCTCGGAATCGGGCTCAAAACCCTCTACCGCAAGCTCGGAGCAGAGTAGAACCGCCCACTTTACTGACATTTTCCCATCTGAACCTCAAATTTTTGTCAAAATGACATAGCTAATTGTCCAGATCAGACATTTTTTCTCAGAACGACAGGGTATCCGTGCTGCTTCTTCCGATGAAACATCAAAACAGACCTTCGCCCAATCACGTAGTGTCCTCAATTTCAATCTCCCGGCCGCTTCTCCTTATTTAGAACCCCCCGCACAAAGTCTGTCCCGTTCCCGGTTGAATAGAGCTGATCGGCGCGCAAGATCGAAGAGTCACGTCACAGAAAAGGACGGCACGGCTCTTGCTGTAACCTTAATCCGATTACACGGTTCCTGAATGAACCTGACCAGGGACTGCACAACAAGTCAAAGAGATACGACCCCGGAGCTTAATCCGACCGAAAGCAGAGACATTCGGCCACAACCGAGAAGGAGGTTTTATGCAGGTTTTTTACAAAAAGTGGAGATCGTTGCCGGCACTGGCCGTAGCGCTGACTCTGGCAGGAGGACTGGTCGCTTGCGGTTCTTCGCGCTTGTTCACTCCGGTCGCTACGCCAGATCCGGAAACTCCTGTTCTTGCGGCCTATGTGGGTGCCGATACCTGCCAGGCATGTCACCCCGAAGCCTACGCTGGATGGCGGGAAACCCTGCATCCTGAGGCATTTAATGGCTTTAACGATCTGTACAGTTTCGGCCTCAAGACAAATGACCTGTTTGGTCTCTGGATTGAACGATTCGGCGACACTCCAGGCAATCCGGTTTGCTATGATAAAAACGAGGATACCGGGATATCCGGGACCAAAGACTTCTCTTTGAGCGACGGTACGAAGCTCACGGATGTTGACGGTGTTTATGTCAAGTACGAGGAAGGGAAGTTCCTCGCCCGTTTTCTCAACGAAAGTGGAACGGCAGTTCACACAACGGATGTGATGGTTTTCGGCCACGGCAAAACGAACCGGCAGACCTATGTCGTAAATGTCGGTGACGGGTCAGGCAACCGCCTTCTCAAGTGGCAGTTCAGAAAAGACCGTGCCAATGAAAAAAATCCGCTGGGAAGGTGGATAGACCGTAATGACGACCGCATCTGGCAGAATAACTGCGTCGGCTGCCACGCCACCGGCTATGACATCGAGAAGTGGGAAGCCGACCCGAGCCTGACAGCCGGCGAGATTATTGCCGACATCGGTGTCGGCTGTGAATCGTGCCACGGACCAGGCAGTGATCATATTGCAAACCCGCTGGTGAGCAATATCGTCAATCCCGATGACCTCACCAAGACGCAGCAATTCGACGTATGCGCCCAGTGCCATACCCGCACGGCTACCCATAAAGATTTTGATCCGGAATACCGTTGGGGGGACGCCCTGGGCTTCCGTCCCGGTGACAAGGTGGAAGATTTCGTGGAGACAATCGTCCCGACATGGGGTAAAGCGTGGAGGAGGGTTTCCGCAGACGGCAAGGGGCGTGGAGACCATCAGATGTCCTTTGATCTGAAGCTCGGACCCAAAGCCGATTGGTCCTGCACACAGTGTCACAGTCTTCACAGCGTAAACGGCGAAGGGCTCATGCTCAAAGAATCGCTGGTGGATACCTGTGTTACCTGCCACAGCGACTATGACACCCCGGAGAAAATTTCCGCCGTCATGGACGGCACCCGCGGATGGGATGGAGACGACGCCGGATTTGCAGGGAAAAAGAATCAGCACACCTTCCGTCTGGACGCCGAAGGGCGGGTGATCGGTTTGCCTGAATCCGAGTGGCCGGCGGAAAACAAGTGGCCCTGGCAGGTAGCAGAGACGGGTGTGAATAAAACTGACAAGATGTTCGCAAAATCTCCGAAAAAAACTGATGACACTAAAGTTATTGCAAAAAATTTAATGGGGAATGAAGTTGCCGCAGGCTCAAATAAATAAATGCTTGGGCTGCCATGCAAAATTCAGGGACTGGGCAAACACTCCCCATACAGTTAAGCCTTACGGCGAAGGAGTGCCTAAGGAAATGTGACGTTCAGACGGAAAATGGCCGTGGGAGAAGACAGGAGTTTGACCTTCGCCTGAACATACCGGGGGTATAATATCAATTTTGACATTGATTGGTATTATGCCCCCGGATTTCTACGCTTTCTTTGGGCCTGACGGGATAGGACCAGGCCAACCCACCGATATCAGGTCACGACCTTTCCAGCACATTCCGAGCATCTGCTGAAAACCATTTTACTCTAATTTTTTGCACAACTGGCATTGCTATGTTTACCTTCCCCTACCCCCAGACGAACCTCCACCACCGGGGGCACCACATCCTCCCGGCCTTTCAAGCTGGTCCGGACGCTCAATCCTCTCTGGTTTCCCAGCAGTAATCTCGCCTTTGGCCTTGACACATTTCAACACCAGCGGTTTGCGTTTGCGTAGCACTTCGGCAACTTTTTTATCGGTTCCAGATCAGTTTGCAGCGTTCTGGTCGCCCAGTTATCTGATCCTGGGGACATTCTTAAATGGTTGACCCCCTACCCGATCACCACCAGCTCGATCCCCAACTCCCGACAGGCCTGCCGCTTCTGTTCAAAGCCACTTCCCTCCCCGCTGTTCTTGGTCACCATGCAGTCAATGCGGTACTCGCGACAGAGGGCCAGGTTAAAGTCGGTGGAAAACGGCCCTTGCAGGGCGATGATGCGCGAGCGGGGAAATCCGGCGGCGACGCATTTGGCGATGGAGTCTTCAAAGGGGAGAACGCGGGCGTAACCCCGTGAAGAAAGAGGAGCGAAGCGGTCAATGCTGTTGCTGCCGGTGGTGAAGAGGATGCGTTGATGGGGGGAGTTCTGCAGATAGGCGGCGACCTCGTCGGCGCTGGTGCAGGTCACGATTCCCGGTTCTACTTCGAGTTCGGCGACCGGGCGTACCCGATCTTCGCAGACGATCGCACACTCTTCGGCAACCCGGCGGGCGATGGCGCTGATTTCCCTGGCGTGAGGGTGGGTGGTGTCAATGATCCGGGTGATGCCCTGTTCAGCGATAAAGCGTGCCAAACTCTCCAAACTGAAACGGGTGTGGATGACCCGTCCCGGATAGCGAACGCCGAACTCCCGCAGACCGTAGTCGGTGGCGACACTGATGATCAGGGGCTGCTCCTCCGCTTCGTCCAGTTCAGCTACCACCTGATGGGTGGTGGAGGTGCCGCCCAATACGAGGATCATTCACGTTCTCCGTATTTGGCAGTGTAACCGCGCGGCGTGACCAGCTTGCCGTTTT
>NZ_JCBCBS010000216.1:0-5297 GCF_059864205.1 Pelovirga sp. | reverse complement strand
GTCGCCCTCCGGGTGGCAGTCGACGCTTCCCTTGACCTTTTCCAGCGGCAGAAGGAGCCACTCATATACGTGAAACCGGTCGTGCCGCACACCCTGCTCAGACGCCGCGGCTACCAGCGGGACTTCCGAGGCGCGCGTGCGAGGATCCCCCTCGTGAGACTGGACCAGCAACCGAATACACTCGCCGATCTCGCGGTCGTTGGGCAACTCGAAACTCTTCGGCGAGTCGCCTAGAATCCTCCGCGCAGCCTTCATGCATGCACGGAAGAAAAGGGGTTCCTCCCGGTGGTACATCAGGCGGGCCGCTTCTGTTCTAGCGACGCAAGCCGAGGGACTTGATCAAGGTACGATAGCGCTCAACATCCTGAGCGACCAGGTAACTGAGCAGACGGCGGCGTTGACCAACCATCTTGAGCAGACCACGACGGGAGTGGTGATCCTTTTTATGGGTCTTAAAGTGGTCAGTCAGGTAGGTGATCCGCTCTGTCAGAAGAGCTACCTGGACTTCAGGTGAACCGGTGTCACCCTCGTGGCGTTTATACTGATTGATAATTTCTTGTTTACGTTCTGTGCCGAGCACTGCTATCTCCTTTTTATTGTTATTCAATTAAGCCAGTGGCGTGGCTGTTAAAAACATCCTTAAGACCTTGAAGATCTACCATAGTTGAGTCGCCGATGTAAAGATTAATCTCCGACGAACTGGTCCTGAAAGACCCGTATCAAACGGAAATCACCGCGTTTTTCCGAGTGCCGAAACGGCTGGTAATCTGCCACAGCAACTAACCGATCTTTTTGATCAATCAGGCGTACCCGCTCCCCATCGGTGAGGGGCTGTTGCAGGCGACACTGCACTTCCTGCGGGGGAATGCCGAAGGTCAGAGCCTTAAGCGCAGGCTCATCCAGTTCGACAGCAGGAAAATCTGCCAGTGCTTCGCTGTAGCTTAACAAAGCGTCAGCCGGGCTATCCAATTGTTTGAGATCATCGAGGCGGTGGCACTGATCGATGGTAAAGCGTCCGCTTCGCAAACGGCACAATTCAGTAAGATGAGCGCCACAACCAATGGATATTCCCAGGTCATGTACCAATGAGCGAATATAGGTCCCTTTTGAACAGTCGACTTCGATGGTGACAAAAGGGGAATAGACAGCAATTACAGCGAGTCGTGTAATGGTGACTGAACGACTTTCCCGCTCAACTTCAAGCCCCTGTCGAGCCAATTTGTAGAGGGGGACTCCATCACGCTTAAGCGCAGAATACATCGGGGGCTGCTGTTCAATTGTGCCGCGAAAAGCAGAGCAGAAGCGATCGATAGAATCAATATCAAAAGGTGGAACCGGTTTTTTTATCAGTTCCCGCCCCAGGGCATCAAAGGTGTCGGTTGTTTCTCCTAGTTTCAGGGTGGCACGGTAACCTTTATCTTCAACCAACAGGAACTGCAATATTTTTGTGGCATCCCCTAGCGCAACAATCAGGACTCCGGTTGCCAATGGATCAAGGGTGCCGGCATGACCGACCTTGCGGACTGAGAATATGCGTTTTACCTGGCGAACTACATCGTAAGAAGTCAGCCCTTTGGGTTTGTCGATTAGAAGGATTCCGTGCACAAATAAATCAGTTCAGCAATAGATCAAGATGACGATAAAGTTCGGTGCGGGCAGCGTCAAGAGATTGGGCAGGGATACGCGCGCCGGCGGCATTATGATGGCCGCCGCCACCTAGCCGGCGCGCTAGGGTACCGACATCAAGATTTCCCCGTGAGCGAAAGCTGATCTGATAGATTCCATCAGCCTGCTCTTTAATAAACAAGGCGATCTCAACGCCTTTAACAGCCCGGGCGTAATTCACAAAACCATCGGATTCCTCAGAGGTTGCTCCTGAAAGAACGAGAAATTCCTGTTTTAAAGAGACCGACGCATAACGACCACAAGGTGAAATATCGAGGGTATTCAACACCAGTCCCAGCAGGCGCATGCGGGTAAATGGAAAACTTTCATAGAGGCTACTGGCAATTTGCCACGGATCAACACCGCACTCAACCAGGATACCGGCCAGTTCAAACGCTTCACGGTTAGCACTTGAATAACGGAAGGAACCGGTATCATCAAGCACACCTACATACAGCGCTTTAGCAACATCAACATCAAGGGGAAAATTACCGGCACCAAGGAGACGATAAATCAATACCGCCGTGGCACTGGCTCCTGTGTCAAGATAGCAAATATCGCCAAAATCAGAGTAGGGGTGGTGGTCGATATTAATCAGCAGATTGCAGTGTTGTTGCATGGGTATGCCGGCACGTTTCAGCTCACCGGCGTCAAGCAGAAAACCAACATCGAAGGTCTCATCAGCGGCCAGGCTGGTGGCAACAGATTGGGTTCCGGGAAGAAAAGACAGATTGGCAGGAACGCCATCAACATTAAAAGCAACAACTTCCTTCCCCATTTTTCTCAGGGCCAGGGTCAGGGCCAGGGTCGAACCGATGGCATCGCCATCCGGGCTTTCATGGGAAGCAATCAGAAAACGCTGTGATGTCCGTATGTTGTGAATAATATTATTCAGTATCATGCAAATCACCCTGTACCTGGCGCAGGAGATCGTCTATTCGCTGCCCTTTACTGACGGATTCATCAAATTGAAATCTGATGTCCGGCATGAAGCGCAACCGCATGATCTGGCTCAGTTCGCGGCGGATGAAAGAAGCGGCGCTTTTCAGTCCAGTTTCTGCCGCTTTACGAGCGTCAGAATCAGACAGAGTGAAATAGATTCTGGCGAGACTTAAATCACGGGAGACCTTGACCCCGGTCAGGGTCACTGTGGCCACGCGCGGATCCTTAATGCGCTCCATGAGCAACATACTTGTTTCTTTAAGGATTTGTTCGCCTACGCGCTCAGGGCGAAAACTGCTCAATGTAATTTTTCTCCGTAATGGATATGTTCTGTTTCTGAATCAATCATTTCAATCGATCCGCAAACATCAATTTTTGCTTCAAGTTGGCGAAATACCGAATCGATCAGCGCTTCACTGGTTGAGACGATGCAGGCTCCTATAATCGCTCGCTGTAACAGATCAGCATGACCGACCTCAGCGACTGAAACCGGACAAGACGAGCGCAACTGATTTAGCAGTCGGCGGATGACCGAACGTTTCTGTTTTAGCGATTGCACACCATGCAAGCGCAAATCAAAGCGTGCAGTACCAACAATCATAATCGGCCTGTTTTGTTACAATGAGGTTTTAAACTCTTCGATTTCAAAGGCTTCAATAACATCACCAATTTTGAGATCGTTGTAGTTTTCCAGACCGATACCACATTCGTAGCCGGTAAGTACCTCTTTTACATCGTCTTTGAAACGCTTTAACGAACTGAGTTTTCCTTCCCAGATAACAACATTATCGCGGATCAGGCGTACCTTGGAATTACGGATGACCTTGCCGTCAATGACATAACAACCGGCAATGGTACCGACGCGCGTGACATGGAAGGTATCCCGCACCTCAACCCGGCCAAGATGCTTTTCTTTGAGGGTCGGAGCCAGCAACCCTTCCATCGCATCACGGACATCGTTGACGGCATCGTAAATAACACTGTACAAGCGAATATCAACACTCTCATTGTCGGCCAGGGTTCTGGCCTTGGTTTCAGGACGCACATTGAAGCCGAGAACGATAGCGTTGGACGCTGTCGCCAGGGTAATGTCGCTCTCTGAGATGCCGCCAACCCCGGTATGAATAACATTGAGGCGGCAATTTGCTGTGGAAAGTTTTTCCAGAGCATCGCGGACTGCCTCAACGGAGCCCTGGACGTCGGCTTTGATGATGACCGCCAATTCTTCAACAACCCCTTCCTGCATACGGGCAAACAGTTGCTCCAGGGAAGCTTTACTGCTCTTGGCAAGATCAAGTTCACGCTGTTTGGATTGACGATGCTGTGAAACTTCTTTCGCTGATTTTTCTGAATCGACAGCGTGGAAAGTGTCACCAGCATCGGGAACACCACCCAGGCCGGTCACCTCGACCGGGAACGACGGACCTGCTTCTTTTACCGGAGTACCGTTAGCAGCAGTCATTGAACGTACGCGACCATAATGCAGACCGGCAACAATCGAGTCGCCGATCTTTAAGGTGCCATCCTGGACCAGGACCGTGGCGACCGGGCCACGCCCTTTATCCAGACGTGCCTCAACAATTGACCCTTTAGCACGCTTGCTGGGACTCGCTTGCAGTTCGAGCACTTCAGCTTGCAGCAAAATCATTTCCAGCAGGGTTTCAAGATTCAACTTCATTTTGGCTGAAACCTCAACGAAAATGGTCTCGCCGCCCCATTCTTCAGGTACCAGTTCAAATTCCGTCAGATCCTGTTTGATTCTCTCCGGATTCGCATCCGGTTTATCGATCTTGTTCACTGCTATAATGATGGGAACACCTGCAGCTTTGGCGTGGTTGATGGCTTCTTTGGTTTGCGGCATGACACCGTCATCAGCAGCTACAACCAGGATAACAATATCAGTGACACCGGCTCCACGTGCACGCATCGCGGTAAAGGCTTCGTGTCCCGGGGTATCGAGGAAGGTTATTTTACGCCCATCAAGGTTGACATCGTAAGCACCAATGTGCTGGGTAATGCCACCTGCCTCCCCTTCCGTTACATTCGCTTCACGGATGGCGTCGAGCAGACTGGTTTTACCATGATCGACGTGACCCATAATGGTGACAACCGGGGGGCGGGTCTGAAGATCACGATTGGTGCTATCAGTAAGTTTCGGCAACTCGACATCAAGAATCGTCTCTTCATCAAAGGCAATATTCTCAACTTCATAGTTAAATTCAGAGGCAAGAATGGCCGCCGATTCATAATCAAGGGGATGGTTGATCGTGACCATCGAGCCCTGACGCATCAACTCAGCAATCAGCTCTTTAGCTTTAACCCCCATCCGTTTGGCCAACTCACCAACCGTAATTGAATCACTGATTTTTATAATCCGTTTAATCGCTTTGCTGATAGTGACTTCGGTATGCTTCGTTGATTTTACACCTTTGCCACCGCGTTTTTTCTTTTGTCCAAGGCGCCCTGGCTCAAACACCTCGACCCGGCGACCGCGGCGCGAAACCTGACCTTCGGTCTGCTCGAATTCATTATCACTACGCCGACCTTTTTTACGTTTTTTGATATTTCTGCCTTCTTTTTCCGGCAATGGCTGTTCTACCGGCAGTGGCGTTGACAAGTCGCCACGTAACCGTCCCCGCGCTGATGCAGGGGCACCGGGACGTGCAGGGGCACCGGGACGTGCAGGGGCA